>CAMWQD010000033.1 GCA_947176325.1 uncultured Bacteroidales bacterium
CATTTCGGATTAGTAGCCGAAGATGTCTTTCGGGGTGAGGACGGTGAGTTCGCCGATGGATTTGAGGTATTGCATATCCACGTCTTTGGGGTTGCCCAAAACCGCCGTGTTGTATTTCTTACCCTTGATGTATTCTTCCTGATAGGCCTTTACATCGTCCAAGGTAATGTTAAGCGACTTGTTGTAGTAGTATTCCTTCGGGTCGCCCTCGAAGCCCATTTGACGGGCGTAGAGATAGCGGAAGAAAATATTTTCGCGCAAGCAACGGTCGGAACGGTAGCCGTCCAGCACGTTTGTCTTGGCAAGATCGAAAGTCTGCTGCGACATCGGCATATCCTGCGTGATTTCGTCCATGGCTTTCAAGGCTTCTTTCATCTTGTCGGTCTGCGTTCCCACAAACGCGTGGAAAATGAAATTCTTGTCGGGACGGCTCGGGGTGCCCATATACGCATAGGCGGAGTAGGCCAACGCACGCGCTTCGCGGATTTCTTGGAACACGATACCGCTCATGCCTCCGCCGAAATACGCGTTATACATATCGGCGGCCACTTCGATGTCCTTGTCGTAGGGTACGCTCACCATAAGGTTCACCACATTGACCTGCGGAGCCTCGTAGGGAGCGAAGAACACCTTGCCTTCATTTTCGCGATAGGTGAAATTGTAGGCTTCGGGTATGGGAAGGAAGGTTTCGGGCAAAATGTGGTGCGCCACCAGCACCTTGTTCATGGCGCTCAGGCTGCGGGGACCGAAATACATAATCGTATGTTCGTAGTTGCGCAGGTTCTTGAACTTTTCGGTCAACGTTTCGGGATTCATTTCCATCACCTCCTGGGCCGAAAGCTCGTAGGTGGCCGGGTTCACCGGACCGTAGACGGTGTAGTTGATCAAGTGTTTCAAGTTGGCGTTCTGTTGCTTCTTGCTGTCGTCCAGACCCTTGATGTAGTCCATGGCGAGGTTCGCATAGCGTTCGGGGTCGGCCTTCACAGACGAAAGGATATGTTCGAACAATTCCACCGAAGCTTCGAAGTTCTTGTCGATACCCGTCAGATATACATACACGCGCTCGTTGGAAGCCACGGTGCGGTAGTCGGCGGCCAACTTGTAGAGCTCGTTCTGCAATTCTTCGGCGGTGTATTTGTCGGTGCCGAGATAGGGAATGTATTGGAAGGCCAAATCCAGCTCGCGGTCGTTGAACGAACCCATTTCATACACATAGTAGAGGCTGAACAAGGGGTCGGCATCGTTCTTCTTGTAGAGCAATTCGAGTTTGTTTTCGAACTTGCTCACGGTGAGGTCTTTGTTGAAGTCTACAAAACGCGGGGTGAGATCGGCCGGACGGGTGTTGCGCACCTCGGTAAGATAGGCGCTGGTGGTGTCGCGGTTAATGGAAAGCGGCGTGATTTGCGGTTTCTCGATACGTTCCAGATTGGGCGCACCTTCCAATTTGTAGATGATGGCGTAGTGATTCAGATATTTGTTGGCGAAATCCACCACCTGCTGTTTGGTAACCTTGCTCAGTCTTTCCAGGCGCGATACCACGTTGGCCCAGTCGTCGTGCTGGTTGAAGGCTTCCATCATCATCATGGCGCGGTTATTGTTGTTGCGCAGGCTCTGATATTGTTCCACCTCGAAGTTGGCGAGGGTGGCCTTGAGCATCGCTTCGTCGAATTCGCCGTTCTTCAATTTCTCAATCTGTTCGAGCAGAAGGTCGCGCACTTCTTCCAGCGTCTGTCCCTGACGGGGCATACCCACCAGTTCCATACCGCCGTAGTCGGCAAGCGATATATAGTAAGCGCCGGCAAACATCACTTTCTGCGCTTGATTGAGGTTCACATCCATCAAGCCGGTCTTGTCGTTGGTCAATACCGTGGCGACGAGTTCGGCAATCGCCATTTCCTCGTTGCGGGGCGAGGGCAGGGGATAAACCATGGCCAGCATGGCGGGATTGATGCCCACTACCGTGTCGATGATGTTCTCTTCGAGCGGCTTTTCCTCTTCGTAGGTGAATTCGGGCACTTCCTTAGGCTCCATTTTGCCGAAATACTTGTCGATGATGGCAATGGTCTTGTCGGGGTCGAAATCGCCCGCCATAATCACGGCCATATTGTTGGGCACATAGTATTGGTCAAAGAAATTCTTGATGTTCGTGATGGAAGGATTCTTGAGCTGTTCGGGCGTGCCGATGACGGTCTGCGTGCCGTAGGGGTGATGCGGGAAAAGGTTTTCCAGAATTTTGGCGAACACCTGACGCATATCGCTGGCCTTGCCCATGTTGTATTCTTCGTAGACGGTCTCCAATTCGGTGTGGAACAGACGGATGACGGGGTCTTGGAAGCGGTCGGCCTGAATTTTGGCCCAGTTTTCAATCTGATTGGCGGGAATATCCTCCACGTAGGCCGTGATGTCGTTGGTGGTGAAGGCGTTGGTGCCTTGTGCGCCGATAGCGGCCATCAACTTATCGTATTCGTTGGGAATGGCGTATTTGGAAGCCACTTGCGAAACGCTGTCGATTTCGGCGTAGATGCGGGTACGCTCGGCGGGGTCGGTGGTTTTGCGATAGATTTCGAAAAGTTCCTCGATGCGGTCGAGGTATACTTTCTCTTCTTCGTAGTTCACCGAACCGAAAGACGAAGTGCCCTTGAACATGAGGTGTTCGAAGTAGTGAGCCAGACCGGTGGTTTCGGCGGGGTCGTTCTTGCCACCCGCGTTCACGGCGATGATGGTTTGGATGCGGGGAGCGTCGGGATTCACCGAGAGGTAGACCTTGAGCCCGTTGTTCAAGGTGTAGATACGGGTCTTCATGGGGTCTCCGGGAACGGTTTCATACTTGTACTTGTTGCACGAACTGAGCAACAGCAAGGCCGGCAGTGCCAGGAAGCAGAGCAGGCGGAAAACGTTTTTCTTCATATTAATAAAAGTTTAATTTATTTACTTTGAAAGTGGAGCGGTCTCGTCGTTTGGACGGGACAAACGGCTAATATACAAAAAATCGTCCACAGATTGCGCGTCCTGCACGCGGAAATTCCCGATTCGGGTGCGGCGCAGCGCCGAGAGATAGGCTCCGCAACCCAGATAGTCGCCGAAATCGCGGGCCAGGGAGCGGATATAGGTGCCTTTGCCGCATACCACCCTGAAATCCACTTCGGGCAGAGCGATGCGGGTGAGTTCGAACACTTCGATATGGATATTCTTGGCCTCCAGTTCCAATTCCTTGTCGGCACGGGCAAACTGATAGGCCCGCTTGCCGTCCACCTTCACGGCAGAGAACACCGGGGGCACCTGTTGTATGTCGCCGGTAAAGTGCCGGGCGGCGGCCAGCAACTGTTCCTCCGAAATACCTTCGTACGCGCCGCCCGGTTCGGGCTCGGTCTCCAAGTCGCAACTCTTGGTGCGCGCACCCAAAACCAAGGTTCCCGTATATTCCTTTTCTTTGGCTTGAAATTCCTCGATACGTTTGGTGAACTTTCCCGTGCACACAATCAGCAGGCCCGTGGCAAGAGGGTCGAGCGTGCCCGCGTGTCCCGTCTTTACCTTGCGCCCCGTCTGATGCCGCGCCCAATTCCGCAAGCGGCTCACCACATTGAACGAAGTCCATGTGAGAGGCTTGTCAACCAAGAACACTTGTCCGGCTTCGAGAGGGTGGAGGGCTTGTTCGGTCACGGTCTACGCCTTGTTCTTCAGTTCGTTCAATTCTTTTTCCACCGTCTTGAGCCGTTCCACGAGCGAATCGAAGTTCTTGAAGTGAATCGTGGCGCGGATAAACGTGGAGGGGTCGATGGGCGGCGTACCCAGCCATGTGGAGTTTTCCTTGCGGATGGAACCGGGAGCGCCCGATTGCGCACCCAATTTCACGCCGTTGGCGATGACACTGTGGCCGGCGATGCCCACCTGGCCGCCGAACATACAGTTGTCGCCCACCTTGGTGGAGCCGGCGATGCCCACTTGCGAAGCCATTACCGTATTCTTTCCCACCACCACATTGTGGCCTATCTGAATGAGGTTGTCGAGCTTGGTGCCTTCCTTGATTACCGTGGAGCCCATGGTAGCCTTGTCCACGCAGGTGTTGGCGCCGATTTCCACATTGTCTTCGAGCACCACGTTGCCGATTTGCGGGATTTTCTCGTAGCTGCCGTTGTTGGGCGCGAAGCCGAAGCCGTCGGCACCTATCACCGCTCCCGCCTGCAGAATACAACTCCTGCCGATTTGCGAGAACGAATAAATCTTGACTCCGGGATAGAGAATGCAGTTTTCCTTGAGGCGGGCATGGCTTCCCACATAGCATTGCGGGTAGATCTTGCAGCCGTCGCCTATTTCGGCACCTTCGGCAATCACCGCGAATTCACCTATATACACGTCTTTTCCGATTTTGGCATCGGGAGCGATGTAGGCCAGGGGAGACACCCCCGGTTTGGGCGTGGTGTATTCGTTGTAGAAAGCCAGAAGTTTGGCAAAGGATTCGTAGGAGTTGCCCACACGGATCAAGGCCGCCTTTACAGGCTGTTCGGGCGTGAAATCGTTGTTTACGATTACCGCCGAGGCCTGTGTTTCATAGATATAGGGCGTGTACTTGGGGTTGGCGAGAAACGTGAGTCCTCCGGGGTGGCCCTCCTCGATTTTGCAGAGCGTGTATACCTGCGTGTCGGGTTGGCCGCCCTCGAGTTTGCCGCCTACGATTCCGGCGATTTGTTCAAGGGTGAAACTGAGCATGATAAACGGTGTTTGGAATGACTAAAAACCGCGGACGGTTTTGTCGACGGGCGTTTCTTTCAGAAAATCGTTCTTGACCGAGAACATAAGGTCGCGGTAAACGGCTTTCTTGCCCTTTCCTTTCTGCACCACGGCGCGGTAGCCTTTCTCGCGGTTGCAGTGTTCGTAATACATTTCCACGATTTTGAACCCGGGAGCCAAGGTGTCGATGATGTGTCTGATCTTGACGGGATAATAGGCTTCGGGAATCTGCGTCTTGTTGCAATAGAAAGAATTGTTGCGGAAAACAATCTGCTTTTTGTCGCCGTTGAGTTCGTAGGCTCCCAATACGTATACGTCGTTGTCGTCTTCCACTTGAACCCATGCCACTTTCGCGTCTTTGGAGATTTGCGCGTTGAAATACTTGAGGCAGGCATCGGGGGCAGTTTCCAATTTAACTTCCTGCACGGGTTTCTGTGCGAAACCGAACGAAAGCGTGGCCGCGAGGGCCGAAACGGCAAAAAAAACTTTTCTATTCATGGTTTGTGTCTTTTTTTCGTGGTTTTGGGGGTGCGAATATACGGTTTTATTTCCGCAAATCCTTTATTCTTTTGGCTTCTTTGTTTCTTTCGGCTCCAAGTCCGCCTTGATTTTTTTGCCGTTTCGGCGGGTGATGTCTTCACCCACCGCCCGCCGGTATTCCCGGCGGGCGGTCTCCTCGCGGCTCAGTCCCTCCTGTGCGTTGAACGTGGAGTCGCTCAGCTTCTCTTCCACCAATTTTTCCTGTTTCTTCAACTGCTTCTTCGAGAGGGCTTCCTGCGGAAATTCCTCGCTCCACCCACCGCCGAAGGCCATATAGAGGTTTATCAAGGCCAGATACTGATTGCACAGACTCTGCGCAAGTTGCTGTTGCACACTAAAAAGCTTGCGGCGCGAGTCCAGCACGTCCATATAGTCGAGGCCACCGTTCATGTATTGTTTCTGCGCCAGCCCCACATACTCCTGCGTGGCGTTCTGCAAATCGAGCAGGAGCAAACTTGCTTCGGCAGTCTTGACATACGAAACCATGGCGTCGCTCGCTTCCTTGAACACTTCCAACACCTTATGTTCGTAGGAGGCTCTTTCCTGCAAATAAGACTCCAAGGAGGCCTTGTAGCGGTGATGTTTCTTTCCGAATGCGAAAATCGCATTCACCAAATACCCGCTTGCGTAGAGATAGGGCGAAACGAACAGATCCTTTATCGGGTCGCCTTCAAAACCGCCCTGCCACGAGAGCGAAAGGGACGGAAAACGGTCGGCGAACATAAAACCCGCCTGCGCCTTGCTCGCCGCCAGCTCCGCCCGCGCCTGCCTTACGTCGGGTCTGCGCAGGAGCAGTTCGGAGGGCAGGCCGTTGGGCATCTGATTGAGAAAATTCTGCGAGAAGGTGAGGGTGTCGTCGCGATCCACCCTCGAGGGTAATTCGCCCGCCAGCAGAGAAATCTGATTTTCCTTGAGGGCGATGAGTTTTTCGTATTGCGGAATCTGCACGGTGGATGCCTTATACTCCACCACCGCCTGCCGATAGGCCGTTTCCTTGAACAAGCCCGTCTTATAGCGCAATTCGGCTTTCTCCATGCTCTCGCGCCATGTTTCCATGGTCTTCTTCACCAACTCCAACTGACGGTCTAAGGCAATGAGTTCGAAATAGGCGGTCGACACTTCGGCAATCAGATGCATCTGCAAGGTTCGCTGTCCCTCCACGGAGGCCAGGAATTCCTCTTCGGCCTGTCTGGAAGCCCACGTCTCCGCGCCGAAAAGATTATATCGCCATGAAAAGCGGCCTTTGAACTCCGTCACGTTTTCTATGTCCCAAGGTTCGTTGCGTCCGTGTTGCCTTTCATCATGATTCCCCAACGTAAGGTCTATTTCGGGCAGATGATCGTCGAGGGCGCTGTGCATGTTGTAGCGCATCTGACGGATTTTCGACACGGCCACGTGCATATCCCTGTTGTTGGTGAGGGTTTTTTGAATGAGGTTGCGCAGAATGGTGTCGGCATAGACGTTCCACCACCGCATGTCGGCCGAGGCCAGCGAATCGAGCCGGGACTGATAGGGGGATATTTTTTCGGGCAACGGTACCTCGGGCGAGGGACAGTATTTGTCCATCGAACAGGCCGTCGTCAAGACCGCCACGAGCACCGTTGCAGGAAAGAGTCTATTCCGCATGGCTTCTGTCTAAGATAACTTCCGAATTGCCGCTCCACGGCTTGAAATCGGGATAATTTCTGCCCGACACCCGCACTTTCTCTCCCTCGCGCAAGCGTGTGTCTTCGTCCGGAAGAATCACTTTCTCGCCCGCTTGCAGACCTTCGTCCACCACAAAGAAACCGGCAGGGTGCAGACTGATGTTCACGGCGCGTTTGCGGCAGATGTTCCCTTCCTCGAGCGTCATCACATAGGTCTGCGAATTTTCCGTAAACACGGCCCTTTCCGGCACGAGCAGGGTTTCGCGGTTTTTCTGCAGCGACACCTTTACAAGCGGCGTCTGTCCGGGCACGAGAATCCGGTCGGGATTGGGCACTCTGGCCCGCATGCGGTAGGCGTGGGAAACGGGGTCGAAACCCGGGTTCGCGAAGTCGACGCAGCCCGCATGGGGATACATGACATCGAGGGTGGAAATCAGGAATACCGAACTGTCGCTGTGGGCGGCGGCTTTGGAAAACTCCACCGAAGACATCTTGAAATCCACCCACATGGTGTCGTTTTTCGACAAGGTGGCAAGGAGCGATTTTCCGCCCGGCCCCACCAAGGTGCCTTCCTCCACGTTCTCGATGGAGAGCAGACCCGGAACGGAGGCCCGCAGGGAGGTCTGCGACAGGGCTATTTCGGCCTGCCGCAAGTCGGCTTCGCTCATCTCCACCTCCGCCTTCGCGCTCTCGGCATTGGCAATGGCGTTGTCCATATCCAGCTGGCTCAGGGCGTTTTGGTCGAACAGGGCCTGCATCCGCTCCAAATCGCGTTGCGCCTTATGTTCCAAGGCTTTGTTTTTATTGAGCTGCGCCCGGGCTTTGGCTACTTTGGTTTCGTAAATCTTGGGGTCGATGACAAAGAGCAGTTGGTTTTTCTTCACCATAGAGCCGTCGGGACAGAGAATCTCGTCTAAATATCCCTCCACGCGCGCCCTCACCTCCACAAAATCCTGACTGCGGATATATCCCGCATACAGGCCGTAGAACTCCGTGTCGTGGGGTTGCAGGGTATAGGTGCAGACTTTGGGGGGTCTGGAGCAGGAGGCCGTCAGGAGCAGAAGTGCCGCAAGCGGCCATATTGTTTTTGCTTTCATAAGGACAAATCTATGGGTTAAACCGCCACATCGCCTTTCAAGACACCGTGGCATTGGTAGTTTTCTATCGTTATATCGTTATAGTCGAAAGCGAACAAATCCTTTACATCGGGGTTCAGCACAAGGCGGGGAAGCGGATAGGGCTCGCGTGTAAGCTGGGTACGTACTTGTTCCAAATGGTTGTGATAGATATGTGCATCGCCGAAAGAGTGCACGAACACACCGGGTTTGAGGTCGCACACTTGCGCTATCATGCAGGTGAGCAACGAATAGGAGGCGATATTGAAAGGCACGCCCAAAAAGCAGTCGGCGCTGCGCTGATAGAGGTGGCAGGAGAGTTTTCCCTCGCTCACGTAAAACTGAAAGAAAGCGTGACAGGGCGGCAGGGCCATGCGGTCTATGTCGGCGGGGTTCCACGCACTCACCAACATACGCCGCGAATCGGGATTGTGCCGGATTTGGTGCAACACATCTTTTATTTGGTCGATATGACGGCCGTCGGGGCTGAGCCAATCCCTCCATTGCTTGCCGTAGACGGGGCCGAGGTTGCCGTTTTCGTCCGCCCACTCGTCCCAAATGGTTACCTTATTTTGGTGAAGATAGTCGATATTGGTGTCGCCTTTCAGCATCCACAGAAGTTCGTAGATAATGGAGCGGAGGTGCAGTTTCTTGGTGGTGACCAAAGGAAAGCCTTCGCCGAGGTCGAAACGCAGTTGATACCCGAAAAGGCTGCGGGTGCCCACGCCGGTGCGGTCGTGTTTGTCGGTGCCTGTTTCCAGGATAGTTCGCAACAATTCCAAATAGGCTTTCATAGGGGTTAAAATTCAATTTGCAATCCGTCGTAGGCAAGAAACACGTTTTCGGGCAGTTTCCTTTGGGTGGTCTCGTAGTCCAAGAAGTGTCCCATATGCGTGATATAGGCTCTTTCGGGTTGGATGCGTTCGATGAAGGCCAGCGCGTCCCCCAGCGAAAAATGCGAGGGGTGGGGCTCTTCGCGCAGGGCGTTCACCACTAAGGTTTTCGTGCCTTTCACAATTTCTTCCGATTCGGGCGGAATAAACTTTGCATCGGTGATATAGGTGAAATCGCCTGTACGATAGGCTACTACTTTGTTGCAGAAAAAGTGGTGCACTTCGAAGGGCGTGAATTCGAGGCCGTTGACGGAGAAGGGTTCCTTTCCCACTTCGGTGAGTTGGAATTCGGGGGCGCCGGGATAGCGGTGTTCGCCGAAAGCGTAGGGCAGGGTCTGCTGCACGCTCTGCAGGGTTTCGCGGTTGCCGTAGAGCGGAATGATATGTTTCTGAAAGTAGTTGATGGAACGTGTCTCATCGAGGCCGCCCGTGTGGTCGCGGTGTTCGTGGGTAAGGAGAATGGCGTCGAAGTCGGTGATGCCGGCGCGCAGCATCTGATAGCGGAAATCGGGGCCCGCGTCGAAGAGGATGTTGGCCTGGGGCGTATGCAGGAACGCGGAGGTGCGGAGGCGTTTGTTGCGGGGATTTGTGGAGGTGCATACCGGGCACTTGCACCCTACGATGGGTACGCCTTGCGAGGTTCCTGTGCCTAAGAAAGTGAGTCGGTTCATGTGGGCAAATTTACGATTTTGTGTCTTAATCGAATAATTTGTTATATTTGCGGTCGGTTTAGGGGATTGGATGAGGGGCGTGTGGGAATGAGGGGCGCGGTGAGCGCCTTTTTTGTTGC
>CAMWQD010000034.1 GCA_947176325.1 uncultured Bacteroidales bacterium
TCTTATATTAATATAGGGAAACACCTGTCAAACCACCTGTCAAACCGCCACGGAAAAATCACGAAGTGCCTCGTTTAAAGTGGTTTTCGTATCGGTGGAAGCCTTGCGTTTTCCGATAATCAAGGCACAGGGCACCTGATAGGTACCCGCGGCGAAGGTTTTGGGCAAGGTGCCGGGAATCACCACCGAGCGCGGCGGCACCCAACCCCGGTAGGTTTTGGCCTCCTCCCCGCTCACGTCCACAATATGCGTGGAACCCGTAATGCACACATTCGCACCCAAGACCGCCTCGCGCCCAATCTGCACACCCTCCACCAAAATGCAGCGCGAACCTATGAAACAATCATCCTCCACAATCACGGGACGCGCCGACAGAGGCTCCAATACACCCCCTATGCCCACGCCCCCGCTCAGATGCACGTGCGAACCTATCTGCGCGCACGAACCCACCGTGGCCCATGTATCCACCATGGTGCCCGCACCCACACGCGCCCCTATGTTCACATAGGAAGGCATCATCACCGCCCCTCTCTCCAAAAACGAGCCGTAGCGCGCCACCGCGGGCGGCACCACCCGCACACCGGCGGCCTCCAAGCCATGTTTGAGAGGAATCTTATCGTAATATTCGTAGGGCCCCACTTCCATCACCCGCATTTCGGCCACCGAGAAATAGAGAAGCACGGCTTTCTTCACCCACTCGTTCACCTGCCACAGAACACGGCCCTCTTCTTCGGAAGCCGGCTCCGCCACACGCACGCCGCCCCTGTCGAGCAAGGCAATCACCTCCTCCACCGCCTCCTTATATAAAGGCTGAGACAGCAACGGGCGCTCCTCCCACACTTTCTCTATCAAACCTTTCAACTCCTGCATAATCAATCGGTTTCCGTATTTCTTTCCAAAGACTGCAAGCGCGCCGATATGGTGTTGACAGCCGCAGCCGCCTCAGGCACAGGCACTTCCACCACAGGCGCTTCCGCCACAGGCGCAGCCCCGTATTCCATCATAGGCTCGGCGGCAAGTTCCGCAACAGGCTCCACCACAGGCTTGAACGCAGGCCGTTCCGGTTCCTCGGCCAGCACCTCGCGGAAATTCTCTTTCCGGCGTTTCTCCTCCAAAGCCATCACGTGGCCCTTGTAGGCATTCTCCGCCGCCTGCTGCTCGGCCGCCTTGATAGACTGGTCGAAGCCTTCGCCCCACACTTCCGAACCCACCAAGGCCGCCACCTTATAGAGTTTCTTCCCCTGCTGGCGAACCGTATTCTGCACTTGGAAATTAACGCGATAACGCTCTCTCTGACACCAATCTATCAACTTGCTCTTGTAGTTCCAATCGCGCTTCTCCATTTCGTCCATGTCGATATGAACGCCTATGATGCGCTTTTGGATAATCTTTTCGGCGAAGCGATAGCCTTTGTCGAGGAACACCGCCCCCATGAGAGCCTCCAACGCATTGCCGTCCACCGACTTGAATCCGCCCGCCCGCACGTCTATATGAAGCATCTCGTGCAGCCCCATTTTCTGAGCCACCTTGTTGAGCGTGGCGCGGCTCACCATTTTCGAGCGCATTTCGGTGAGAAAGCCCTCGTCTTCATGCGGATAGCGCTTAAACAGATAATGCGCCACCGCCGTGCTGATGACCGAGTCGCCCAAATACTCCAAGCGCTCGTTGTTGCTCTTTACCGAGCCCACTACGCGCGAAGCCGACTTGTGCCGGAAGGCCAAGCGATACAAATAAATATTCTCGGGATAAAACCCGAGAATATTTTTAACAGCCGTATACATTTGCTTCTCTTTCGAAAACGAAGCAGCGAGAAATCCCCACATAGGCCGTTAATCTACATACTTCCTGATAGCGATCGACACATTGTGGCCACCGAATCCGAAGGTGTTGCTCAACGCAAGGTTCACCGTGCGTTTCTGCGCCTTGCCAAACGTGAGGTTCAGCTTGGAATCGATGTCGGGATCGTCGGTGAAGTGGTTGATGGTGGGCGGAACAATATCGTTCTTCACGGCCAAGGTGGTGGCGATGGCCTCAATCGCACCGGCGGCGCCCAACAGGTGTCCCGTGCACGATTTGGTGGAGTTGATATTGATCTTGTAGGCATGCTCGCCAAAAACCTTCAGGATGCCGCCAATCTCGGCCACATCGCCCACGGGCGTGGAAGTGCCGTGCGTGTTGATGTGATCCACATCCTCCAATTTGCAACCGCTTTCCTCCACGGCCAGACGCATGGCGCGCGCCACGCTGGTGCCCTCCGGGTCGGGAGCGGTCATGTGGTGCGCGTCGGCGGTAAGCCCCGCACCCACTACCTCGGCGTAGATCTTGGCGCCGCGGGCCTTGGCATGTTCGTATTCTTCCAAAATGAGCGCACCCGCACCCTCGCCCAATACAAAGCCGTCGCGGTCTTTGTCGAAAGGACGCGAAGCGGTGGCGGGATCGTCGTTGCGCGTGGAAAGGGCATGCATGGCGTTGAAGCCCGCCACGGCGGGAATGCTCACCGCCGCTTCCGAACCGCCGCATACGAAGGCGTCGGCCTTGCCCAAACGGATATAGGTGTAGGCGTCGGCCAAGGCGTTGGCCGAAGAAGCGCAAGCCGAAACGGTGGCGAAGTTGGGCCCCCTGAAACCGTTCTTGATGCTGATATGGCCGGCGGCGATATCGGCAATCATGCGCGGAATGAAGAACGGGCCGAAACGCGGTGTGCCGTCTCCGGTGGCGAATTCCGAAACCTCGGTGAAGAGGCTCATCAGACCGCCGATGCCCGAAGCCCAGATAACGCCCACGCGGTCTTTATCCAAGTTCGCAGCCGAAAGCAGACCCGAATCGGCGATGGCCTCGTCCGAAGCCACAATGCCGTATTGCGAATAGAGGTCGTGCTTGCGCGCCTCCTTGCGGTCCATAAACTGATTTATATCGAAATTCTTGACCTCGCAGGCAAACTGCGTCTTGAATTTGGAAGTGTCGAAATGCGTGATGGGAGCCGCCCCGCAGGTACCTGCCAGCAAAGCGTTCCAATAATCGTTGAGATTGTTGCCGATAGGAGTGAGAGCTCCCATACCGGTAATAACCACTCTTTTAAGCTCCATGTCTTAGTATAAGATTTTAACAGAATAAACCGTCCCCACTGCCCGAAACTTTCCCAAAAGAGCGAAAAAAGGCGGAAAACAATCCAATAATCGTCTTCCGCCCCTTTCCGATTTTGCAGAAAGTTTACTTCGCGTTAGCTTCGATAAACTTGATGGCATCGCCTACGGTAGCGATCTTTTCCGCTTGATCGTCGGGAATGGAAATATTGAATTTCTTTTCAAATTCCATAATCAACTCTACGGTATCCAAAGAGTCGGCACCCAAGTCGTTGGTGAAGTTGGCCTCGAGGGTTACTTCCTTTTCGTCTACACCAAGCTTATCGACGATGATAGCTTTTACATCACTTTCAATCTGAGACATTTTGTTCGTTTTTTATGGGTTAAACTGTTGCAAAGAAACGGTTTTTTTCTGAATTAGCCAATCCTGCCCCCCACAACTTATCAACGGGCATTGTTAATTTTTTTTCGGGGAGGGTTTCACGCACATTTTGCTTATATTCGCGCCCTGTTTATGGAAACACCTTCGGCACGGCTCGCCCTGTTCGCTTCCGGAAACGGGAGCAACGTGCAGCGGATATGCGACTATTTCCGCGGAAACAGCCGCATACAACCCGTTGTATTGGTCTGCGACAGGCCTGCGCCCGTGTTGGAGCGAGCCGCACGGCTCGGCCTGCCCGCCTTGTGCATAGACCGCGAAAGGCTCGGCGACCCTTCGTTCCTGCTGCACGCCCTGCGCACCCGCAAGGTGAGCCATATCGTGCTGGCGGGTTTCCTCTCGTTGGTTCCGCCCTTTGTATTGGCGGAATATCCCGTGCTGAACCTGCATCCCTCCCTCCTGCCCGCTTTCGGAGGCAAGGGCATGTATGGCAACAGGGTGCACCGCGCGGTGCTGGCCTCGGGCTGCGCCAAGAGCGGCATCACCATTCACGAAGCCAACGAGCGCTACGACGAAGGCAAGGTGATTTTTCAGGCCGAATGCGAGGTTTTGCCGCAGGATTCGGAGCAGACGCTTGCCGAAAGAATTCACCGTCTGGAACATAGATACTTTCCCGAGGTGATTGAGGATTGGGTGATGCGTTTCCGCGACGCGGTATGAGGCGCGGACAGACATATAAAATAGAGAACAAACCTAACAAAAATAAAGAACCGTGAATGTAACTATCATTTATGCCATTGTGCTTTTGGCTGCCTTGGGATTGGTGCTGGCACTGATTCTCTATGTGGTGGCGCAAAAATTCAAAGTGGAAGAAGACCCGCGCATCGACCTCGTGTCCGATGCCTTGCCGGGTGCCAACTGCGGTGCCTGCGGCAAAGCCGGTTGCCGCGCCATGGCCGAGGCTATCGTAAAGGATGCCTCGCTGACGGGTTGCCCCGTGTGCAACGAGGAAAACATCGCCAAAATCGCCGAAATTCTGGGGCGTGTGGCCGAAAAGTCCGAACCCCGCGTGGCGGTGGTGCGTTGTCAGGGCGGCACCTGCAACACCACGCCCCTTGTAAAATACGAAGGCTATCAAAGCTGTGCCTACGCCACCAGCGTATTCCCGGGCGAAGGCGGCTGTCCCTTCGGCTGCCTCGGGCTGGGCGACTGCACCAAGGCCTGTACCTTCGATGCCATTCACGTAAATCCCCAAACCGGTCTTCCCGAAGTGGATCCCGACAAGTGCACCGCCTGCGGAGCCTGCGCCAAGGCCTGTCCGCGCGGCGTTATCGAAGTGCGCAAGAAACGCGAGAAAACGGGGCGTGTGGTGGTGGCCTGCGTCAACAAACAGAAAGGCGCGGCGGCGGTGAAGGTCTGCAAGGTATCGTGCATCGGCTGCGGCAAGTGCGCGCAGACCTGCCCCAAGCAAGCCATTACCGTAGAAAACAACCTGGCCTATATCAACGACGACCTCTGCGTGTCCTGTCAGCTCTGCGTGAGGGCTTGCCCGCGCAACGCCATCACCGTGTTGCCCAAAGAGAAACTGCGTCCCGCGCCGGCTCCCAAACCCGCCGCCGCGCCCGAAGCTCCCGCCGCACCCGCACAGGCCTAATCGTTTAACCGTCAATATCACTCCAAAAGAATATGAAAACATTCAGCATAGGTGGGGTGCATCCCCACGACCAAAAACTCAACACCGAAGCTCCCGCCAAGGTTCTGCCCCTGCCCAAGCAAGTCTGCGTGATGGTGAGCCAGCACCTCGGAGCTCCTTCGCAACCCATTGTGGCGAAAGGCGATAAGGTGAAGGTGGGCACCGTGCTCACCCAAAACGACGCGTTCCTGAGCGCGGTGGTGCATTCGCCCGTCAGCGGCACGGTCAACAAAATCGCCGACATTCCCGACGCTTCGAACTATCCCAAACCCGCTATCTTTATAGATGTGGAGGGTGACGAATGGGAAGAAAGCATCGACCGCAGCCCCGAAATCAAACGCGAAATCACCTTGGACGGCCCCGCTATCATTCAAAGGGTCAAGGAAATGGGTATCGTCGGTATGGGCGGTGCCTGCTTCCCCACGCATGTAAAGCTCATGCCTCCCAAGGATGCCAAGGCCGAATTCCTGCTGCTCAACGGCGTGGAATGCGAACCCTACCTCACCTGCGACAACCGTCTGATGCTCGACCATGCCGAAGAAATCATGATCGGCGCCACCGCCTTGATGAAGGCGCTGAACGTATCGCAGACCATTATCGGCATCGAGGCCAACAAACCCGCCGCCATCAAGCACATGACCGAAGTGGCCGCCGGATTTGCGGGCATCAAGGTGCAGCCCCTCAAGATGAAATACCCGCAGGGTGCCGAGAAACAGCTCATCAAGGCCTTGACCGGCCGCGCCGTTCCTTCGGGCAAACTGCCTATCAACGTGGGTTGCGTGGTGGACAACGTGGCCACCTGCTACGCCGTTTATCAAGCCGTTCAGAAAAATATGCCCCTTGTGCAGCGTATGGTGACGGTAACGGGCCCCGAAGTTCCCGAACCCACCAATTTCTGGGCGCGTTTCGGCACTCCCGTTTCTGAATTCATCGCCGCCGTGGGCGGACTGCCCGAGAATACGGGCAAGGTGATTTCGGGCGGCCCCATGATGGGTAAGGCGCTGTGCAGCGACGAGGCAAGCTCGGTGAAAGGTATGTCGGGCATCCTCATTCTGCCCGAGAAGCAGGCGCACCGCCGCGAGGTATATCCCTGCATCCGTTGCGGAAAATGCGTGGAAGCCTGCCCTATGGGTCTGGAACCCTATCTCATTGCCTCCTCCGCGGCTGTCAAGGATTTCGGGCTCACCGAAAAGGCGCGGGTGATGGACTGCATCGAATGCGGTTGCTGCCAGTTCACCTGCCCCTCCAACCGTCCGCTTCTCGACTGCCTCAAGATTGGCAAGGCCACCGTGGGCAAAATCATCCGTGCCCGCAACGCAAAATAGTGTTGAACCCTAAAGATAATTCACAGATATGGCTAACAATAATAAATGGGTTATTTCGGGCGCACCGCACGTGCACGGCCCCGAATCGGTAACCAAAATCATGTGGGGCGTGGTTATCGCGCTGATTCCCGCTTTCCTCGTCAGTTTCTACTTCTTCGGCCTGCGGGCGTTGCTCGTTACGTTTGTAACGGTGGTTTCCTGCCTGTTCTTCGAAGTTCTCATCAATGCACTTTTCTTTAAACGTCCCGGCACGCTGCGCGACGGCTCGGCCATGATTACGGGTCTGTTGCTGGCGCTCAACCTGCCCGCCGGCATTCCCTTGTGGATGGCGGCCGTGGGTGCCCTCATCGCCATCGGCATCGGCAAATGGGCCTACGGCGGTTTGGGAAGCAATCCCTTCAACCCCGCCTTGGTGGGACGTGTGTTCCTCTTGATTTCCTTCCCCGTGGCCATGACCACCTGGACGCTTCCCCGGCCTCTGTTCGGCGGCGGCTTCCTGGCCGACGCGGTTACCGGCCCCACCCCGCTGGCTATCGCCAAAGAAGGCTTGAAAGCCGGCCAAAGCGTGGGCGACGTAATGAGCCAGCTGCCCGCCTACTCCGACCTGTTCTTCGGAAACATGGCCGGCAGTATAGGCGAAATCTCGGCTATCGCGCTGCTTATCGGCGGCATCTATATGCTCTGCCGCAAAATCATCACCTGGCACATTCCCGTGGCTTTCCTCGGAAGCGCCTTCGTGTTTGCAGGCATTCTGTGGTGCTGCGCTCCCGACAAGTTCATGGATCCCGTCTTCCACCTGCTTACGGGCGGTATGATGCTCGGCGCCATCTTCATGGCCACCGACATGGTTACCTCGCCCATGACCTGCGGCGGAAAACTCATCTTCGGTTGCGGATGCGGCGTGCTCACCATTCTCATCCGTACCTTCGGCGCCTACCCCGAAGGGGTTTCGTTCGCCATTCTCATCATGAACGCTTTTGTTCCTCTTATTAACCGCGCCTGCAAACCCGAACGTTTTGCACTTGCCAAATAATCACCGCCATGAAGAAATTACAATCCACACTCCCCAATATGCTTTTAAGCCTGGCGCTCATCGCCGGCATCTGCGGGCTTTGCCTGGGCGGGGTCTACACCCTCACCAAGGATAAAATCGACGCCGCCGCACAACAGAAAAAGGAAGCCGCGCTCAAGGAAGTGCTTCCCGCCTACGAAACCTTGCAGGAAGGCAAGGTGGCTCTGAGCGAGGATCCCGCGCGCGAGCTGGAATACTACATGGCCTACACGGGCAACGAGCTCGTGGGCGTGGCCGTGAGCACCTATACCAAGAAAGGCTTTAACGGCGAATTCAACCTCATGGCCGGCATCCTGCCCGACGGCACGCTCAACAAGGTTTCCGTGCTCAAGCAGGGCGAAACCCCGGGCTTGGGAGCCAAGATGACCGAACCCGCGTTCTATGCGCAGTTCGAAGGCAAACATCCCTCCTCTTTCCGCTTCATCGTAAAGAAAGACGGCGGTGATGTAGACGCCATCACGGCCGCCACCATTTCTTCGCGCGCCTACTGCGACGCGCTCGACCGCGCCTTCAGGGTATTCACGCAACTCACCGCACCCGAACAAGCCGCCGAAGAAACGACCGACGCGCAGAGCGGTGCCACGCAAACCCAATCCACCAACCTTTAAAATTTGAAGAAATGAGTTCGAATATCAATCACTGGAAAGTTTTCAGCAAGGGGATCATCAAGGAAAACCCCGCTTTGGTGCTGATGTTGGGTATGTGCCCCACCCTCGGTGTCACCTCCTCGGCCATCAACGGCCTGGGCATGGGCTTGGCCACCACCTTTGTGCTTATCCTCTCCAATATGCTCATCTCGGCCCTGAAATCGTTGATTCCCGACAAAGTGCGCATTCCGTGCTTCATCGTGGTGATCGCCGCTTTCGTAACCATCGTAGACCTTTTGATTCAAGGATTCGTGCCGAGCCTGGCCGAAAGCTTGGGTATGTTCATTCCCCTTATCGTAGTGAACTGCATTGTGTTGGGACGTGCCGAAGCCTTCGCTTCCAAGAACGGCGTGTTCGCCTCGTTCCTCGACGGCCTCGGCATGGGCTTGGGCTTTACGCTGGCGCTTACCCTGCTGGGTATTCTGCGCGAAGCTTTGGGCGCAGGCAAATTCTTCGGAATGAGCTTTATCGGTGGAGGTGACGGCATCATCGCCTTCGTTCTCGCCCCCGGCGCGTTCATCATTCTGGGCTTTTTGATTGCCTTGGTTCGCCGTCTTTCGGCCAAAAACTAAACCGGCGGACAACAGCGACACTAACCCTTAAAATTTATCATCATGGAATATATATTGCTTATAATAAGCGCGATTTTAGTAAACAACATCGTTTTCGCCCAAACGTTGGGTATCTGCCCCTTTTTGGGCGTTTCGAGCAAGATTTCCTCGTCGGTGGGCATGGGCGCGGCCGTGGTCTTCGTCATCACGATAGCCACCCTCATCACCTTCCTCATTAACCAATACATCTTGGTGCCCCTCGAACTGGGCTTTCTGCAGACGTTGGCCTATATCCTCGTGATTGCCGCCCTCGTGCAGATGGTGGAAATCATCCTGAAGAAAACCAGCCCCTCGCTCTATGCGGCCTTGGGTATCTTCCTGCCCCTCATCACCACCAACTGCGCCGTATTGGGCGTGGCCATCTCGGTGATTCAAAAGGAATTCAACCTCGCCCAAAGCGTAGTGTACGGTTTCGCCACCGCCGTGGGCTTCGCCCTGGCCTTGGTGATTATGGCCGGCATCCGCGAACAGCTCGAGCTCGGCAACGTGCCCAAGGGCATGAAAGGCGGCCCCATTACGCTGGTCACCGCCGGCATCCTGGCCCTTGCCTTCATGGGATTTGCGAATTTGGTGTAAGGGACGGAGGCAAACGTGTTCGTTCGGAAGTGCCTTAAAGCTTGTCCCTCGCCATTTTGCCGTTGAGGCGGACGCGCCGCAGAGCACGTTCCTTTTGGTGCCGGAGGCGCGGACGAAACAACGAGCAAAACCGCGGGATGGCTAAAGCCACTTTGCAGCACGGAGAACGAACCGTTTGCCGGAATTAATAAACAGTAAACAGAAATGAAGACAGCTGTTGTGGCCTTGGGCGGAAACGCCCTCCTGCGTAGCGGGCAGAAAGGCACTTTCGAAGAACAGATAGCCA
>CAMWQD010000035.1 GCA_947176325.1 uncultured Bacteroidales bacterium
GAGGAAAGCATGGTGGAGAAATTTTCGGAAACCTTGATCGATTTCCGCAAGAACATCAAGTATTGCAAAATCTGTCACAACATTTCCGACACCGAGATATGCGAAATCTGCGCCTCGCCGAAGCGCGAACACCGCGTAATCTGTGTGGTGAGCGATGTGCGTGATGTGATGGCGATAGAAAACACGGGGATGTATCGGGGAAGCTATCATGTGCTGGGCGGGCTCATCAATCCCTTGGCCGGAATCAGCCCCTCGCAACTGCACATTGCGTCTTTGGTGGAAAGAGTGCAGAAAGAAAAGCCCGAAGAGGTGATTTTCGCGCTTCCCGCCACGCCCGAAGGCGATACGACGGCCTTTTATATCTCGCGACAGATCACGCCTTCGGGCGTGAAGATCACCACGCTTTCGAAAGGCATCGCCATTGGCGACGATCTGGAATATACCGACGAACTTACGTTGGGTCGGTCCTTATCGAATCGGGTGAGCTTCGGGCTCCACCTTGATTAGTGCTTTCCGATTAGTTGACCTTTATCAATTCCACTTCGAAAATCAAGGTGGAGCCGGCGGGAATGGAGCCGTTGTCTCCGTCGCCGTAGGCCAATTCCGAAGGAATATACAGCATATATACGGAACCTTCGCGCATCAACTGCAAACCTTCCGTCCAACCGGCAATCACACCGTTGAGGGGGAAAGAGATAGGTTCGCCACGCTGCACCGACGAATCGAAGACCGTGCCGTCGAGCAACTTGCCCGTATAATGTACCAAAACCTCATCGGTAGCCTTGGGTTTGGCACCCTTACCCTCTTTCACCACCTTGTATTGCAGGCCGCTGGCGGTCTGCTTCACGCCTTTGTCGTTCTTGAGGTTCTCCGCCAAAAACTGCTTGCCTTTCTCTTTATTCTCCGCGGCCTTTTCCGAAGCCTTCTGTTGCAGGCTCCGTTGCCATTCGGTGAGGATACGTTGGGCTTCGGCGGGTTCGAAACCGCTGGGTTTCTTTTCCAAAGCCGCCTGAACGCCCTTCAGAAAACTCTCCACGTCGAATTCGTAGGGAATGCCGCTCAACTGCGACCCCGACGAATAGCCGATCAAATAACTCGCATTGTCTTTCACATCCATATTCTGTGCATTTAAAAAGGTTGTACTTGCGATAAAAAGTCCTGCCACGAGGGCCATCATACATTTTTTCATATGCGTTTTTCGTTAGAAATTATCGGAATAGTCGAGGGATGCCCGCCGAAGCAGGGCCTCCGCCTGCGGTTTATAGTAGGCCAACAATCCCTGCATGGGCTCCTTGACGATTTTTCCGATACGCACGCCGTATTCGGAAGCCACTTCGCGGAGCACATCCTGACAATGATAGGCCACCGAACCCAACAGGCTCAATTCGTTGTCGCGAAGCAAATCGCCGTAGGGAAGAATCTGTTTGGCGAAGAAAGCCCGGAATTCTTCTTGCAGAACACCGTGGATATAAGCGTCCTGCATACGCCCCGATGCAAATTCGGACATCTGCCCCAGCGCACGCCCCACCTGCCTGCCATGATAGACGAAGTCGATGATTTCGTGCAGGGGATAAGGACAGAAGGGGGCGAACTCATCGCGCAGGTTCCGGGGCATCCCCTCGCGCAGATAGTCGGAAAGGAAGTGCGCGCCGATACGGGCGCCGCTACCTTCGTCTCCCAATACATAGCCCAGAGAAGCCACCCTTTGCGTAATCTTCTCGCCGTCGAAGAAGCAGGTAGCGGCGCCCGTTCCCAAAATAGCCACCAAACCTTTGCTGTTGCCGCACAAGGATAGGGCCGCTCCCAGCAAATCGCTCTCGATGTCTATCTCGGCATGCGGAAAAAAGTCTTCCAGATGCGTCTGCAACAAGGTGCGTTTGGAAGGGTTGGCGCAACCCGAACCGTAGAAGAATACGTAGTTGACTTTCTGATTGTTGATGAAAGGATAGAGGTCTTTTTCCAAGCAATCCTTGATGTCCTTGGCATCGACCATATAAGGGTTCAACCCACCTGTCAACACATCCACCGTATGGCCGTCCTTGTCTAAGAAACACCATTGCGTCTTTGTCGACCCGCTGTCCACTATCGCAATCATAATACTCTTGTTTTTGCCGAAGTGCGAAAATAAGGATTATTTCTTTCGTGCCGAAATTCCACGGAACTTTCCCTGCATATCGCGGTGCAATTCTATGGATTGCAAGCCCTTTTCCTCCATAATCCGTTTGTTCTGCAACGGAAAGGCCTCGTTGATTTCCTCCACCAAGAGGCCGTCGGGGGCGAGGATACGCACCGCCAGCGAGGCAATGGCCTCGTAGAATACAAGGGGCTCCGTATCGGGCACGAACAAGGCCGAGGGAGGTTCGTAGTCCAACACATTGGGGCGCATCTGCGTCTTCTCCGACTGCCGCACATAGGGAGGGTTGGAGATGACAAGGTGAAATCCTCCGGAGGGCGCACAGGCCTCCGGCAGAGGCGCGCCGCTCAACACGTCGTAGAGAAAGAATTTCACCGAAGCTCCGCAAAGGGCGTTGTTGCGCCGTGCCGTTTCCAGAGCCTTTTCCGAAATATCGCAGGCATACACCTCCGCTTCGGGAAAGGTTTTGCTCAAGGCAAGGGCTATGGCGCCGCTGCCCGTGCAAAGATCCAGAATCCGCAACGGATAGCCCCGCAAAGCCACCTGCGAGGCCGCCAACCTCACCAATTCCTCGGTTTCGGGACGCGGAATCAACACCGTTTCATCCACATAGAGTTCCAAATCTCCGAAATACGCCTTGTGGAAGATGTATTGCACGGGTTCGTTTCGGAGCAACCGTGCCAGAACGGCGGCGAAACGGGCGGACACCTCCTCCGCAAGCGGCTCATCCAAACGCGCCGTCAAAGCGGCACGCCCCAAGCCCATAATCTCTTCGGCCACCCAATGGAAAAGCGAAAAAGCCTCGCTTTCCCCGTAAAGAGGAAGCAAGGCTTTCGCATAGGTTTCGCGCACGGAGCGCAGGGAACCTTTCATGGTCGGTTTAGTACATGCCGTCCATACCGCCGGGCATAGCCGGAGCGGCGGCGGGTTTGTCTTCCTTCACCTCGGCCAGCACGCATTCGGTGGTGAGCAACATGCCCGCAATCGAAGCGGCGTTTTCCAAAGCCACACGGGTTACCTTGGCCGGGTCGATCACACCCGTCTTGAAAAGGTTCTCGTATTGTTCGGTACGGGCGTTGAAGCCGAAATCGTCTTTGCCCGCACGTACTTTGTCCACAATCACGGCGCCTTCCAGACCGGCATTCGCCACAATCTGACGCAGAGGTTCTTCCAACGCGCGGCGGATAATCTGAATACCCACCTGTTCGTCGTTGTTCTCGGCTTTCACTTTGTCGAGAGCCGACAGACAGCGGATGTAGGCCACACCGCCGCCGGGCACGATACCTTCTTCCACTGCGGCACGGGTGGCGTGCAGAGCGTCGTCGAAGCGGTCTTTCTTTTCCTTCATCTCCACTTCCGAAGCGGCACCCACATAAATCACCGCCACACCGCCGGCCAACTTGGCCAGACGTTCCTGCAGCTTCTCGCGGTCGTAGTCGGAGGTGGTCTTCTCAATCTGCGACTTAATCATGTTGACACGATCCTGAATATCGGCTTTCTTGCCCTTGCCGTTCACAATCGTGGTGTTTTCCTTGTCGATAGTGATTTTTTCGGCTTGACCGAGCATGGTCAGATCCACATCCTCCAACTTCATGCCCTTTTCTTCCGAAATCACCATACCGCCGGTCAAGGTGGCGATGTCTTCCATCATTTCCTTACGACGGTCGCCGAAACCGGGAGCTTTCACCGCGGCAATCTTGAGCGAGCCGCGCAGACGGTTCACCACCAAGGTAGCCAAGGCCTCGCCGTCGATGTCTTCGGCAATCACCACCAAAGGACGACCGGTCTGCACCGTCTTTTCCAACACGGGCAGAAAATCTTTCATCGTAGAGATTTTCTTATCGTAGAGAAGCACGAAAGGATTTTCCATCACGGCTTCCATTTTTTCGGTGTCGGTGACGAAATAGGGCGAGATGTAGCCTCTGTCGAACTGCATGCCTTCCACCACTTTCACATTGGTTTCGGTGCCTTTGGCCTCTTCGATCGTGATGACGCCTTCTTTCTTTACCTGACGCATGGCTTCGGCTATAAGCTTGCCGATAGTGTTGTCGTTGTTGGCCGAAATGGTGGCAACCTGTTCAATCTGTTCGATGCTGTTGCCCACCTTGCGGCTCATCTTCTTGATTTGTTCCACTACCTCGCTCACGGCCTTGTCGATACCGCGCTTCAAATCCATGGGATTGGCACCGGCGGTAACGTTCTTCAAGCCCGTGCGGATAATGGCCTGCGCCAAAATCGTGGCGGTGGTGGTGCCGTCGCCGGCGATGTCGTTGGTCTTGGAAGCCACTTCCTTAACCATTTGCGCACCCATGTTCTCCACGGTGTCTTTCAGTTCCACTTCCTTGGCCACGCTCACACCGTCCTTGGTAACGTGGGGCGCACCGAACTTACGGTCGATGATTACATTGCGGCCTTTGGGGCCCAAGGTTACCTTTACGGCGTCGCACAAAGCGTCCACACCTTTTTTCAATCTATTTTTCGCTTCTTGGTCGAAAAGAATTTCTTTCGCTGCCATGATCTATGTTTCTTTTAAATTTTTAAACAATCAATAAATTAGAGAATGGCGAAAATGTCGCTTTCACGCATAATCAGATAGGCGGTGCCGTCCACGTTGATTTCGGTACCCGAATACTTGCCGTAAAGCACTTTGTCGCCGGCCTTCACGCTCATGGGCTCGTCTTTCTTGCCGGGGCCCGCGGCCACTACCACACCCTGCTGGGGTTTTTCCTTGGCGGTGTCGGGAATGATGATGCCGCCGGCGGTCTTCTGCTCGGCTTCCATAGGCTCAACCAAAACGCGGTCGGCCAAAGGTTTGATGCTAAGTTTCTTTGCCATTTTATTAAAGTTTTAATTTTTTCGTTTACGCTCCCTCTCACGGCACAAAGTGTGCCGAAGCCACGGGAGGCCTGCGGATGCTGACATTTTTACAGCCCCGCCGACTTTTTCCTGCCAAAAGGTGCTCCGTCCCTACATCAAGTCCACGCTTCGCTTGAGGAAGTTGTGCAAGGCCTCGCCCTTGAGCAAACCGTTGCTCAGCAAGGCCAAGTCGATAAGCTGCCCCACCCTCTTGTTCTCCTTGCCGTAGGCCGCCAACAAGTCGCGTTCCTTCTTGCCCAAATCGGCCAGCTGACGGTCGAGATCGGAAAGACGGTCTTTGTCGGAAGCGGGAATATCCTCGTTCTTGACATCCTTGTTCAGTGCATGAATATCATCCTTCTGCTTCTGCAAGCCCGCCCGCTCCTCAACAATCGGCTTCATCTTGTCGCCCAAGGCTTCCTTCTCCTCGGACAAAAGTTCTTTCACCAAACGGTGATCGGTGTTGACCACCAGATTGATCTGGTCTCCCATCTTGCCGTAGAAACCCATTTCGGGATTGATTTCCGCCATATCCTTCATGCGGCGCATAAATTCCGAGCGCGTAATCATCACAGGGTCTGCACTTTCTCCCATCGCCTCGAAATCCACCCTATACATACCCCCCGTCTGCGGCATCTGTCCTGTAAAGATGCCCCGCAAATCGTCCTGTTCGCGCTGCGTCAACGCCACTTTTGCAGCTTCCTCCTTCACAATCAATTTCTCCACCACATCCGAATCCACCCGCATGAAACGGAAATCGGGATTCTTCTGTTCCATGTAGTTGATGAAAGGCGTGTCGAAAGTTCCGTCCAGCACCAGCACATCATAGCCCTTGGCCTTGGCCGCCTGGATGTAGCTGTATTCCGCATCCACCTGCGACGCATAGAGGAACACCAATTTCTTGTCCTTGTCGGTCTGATTGTCGGCAATGGCCTTCTTGTATTCTTCCAGCCCGAAATACTTGCCCTCGGTGTTCTTGAACAGATAGAATTCCATGGCCCTCTCGGCGAATTTCTCGTCGGTGAGGATGCCGTACTGCACGAAAATCTTGAGGTCGTCCCACTTGCTTTCGTAGTCGGCGCGGTTGTTCTTGAACAAATCGGCCAGACTGTCGGCCACTTTCTTGGTGATGTGGCTCGAAATCTTCTTGACATTCCTGTCGCCTTGCAGATACGAACGCGACACGTTGAGCGGAATATCGGGCGAGTCGATGACCCCGTGAAGCAGCGTGAGGTATTCCGGAACGATACCCTCCACGGTATCCGTCACATACACCTGATTGCAGTAGAGCTGAATCTTGTTCTTCTGCAATTCGAGACGGGAGGAAATCTTGGGGAAATAGAGAATACCCGTCAAGGTAAAGGGATAATCCACATTCAGATGAATATGGAACAAGGGGTCGGGCGCGGCCGGATAGAGGTCGTGATAGAAATCGGTGTAGTCTTCGGGCTTGAGCTCCGAAGGCTTGCACATCCACTTCGGATGCGTCTCGTTGACCACCAAATCGCGGTCGGTATCTTCGTATTTGCCGTCCTTCCACTCCTTTTCCTTGCCGCAGATAATCTCGACCGGCAGGAAACGGCAATATTTCTTAAGCAGATATTGAATCTTCTCTTCGCCCGCAAACTCCTTGTCTTCTTCGGTAAGGTAGAGAATGACATCCGTGCCGCGTTCGGCTTTCTCGGTTTCCTCCATCTCGTAGTCGGTGGTGCCCACGCACGACCATTTCACCGCCTTCGCGCCTTCCTTGTAGGACTTGGTGAGAATCTCCACCTTGCCGCTCACCATAAAGGCCGAGTAGAAGCCCAATCCGAAATGCCCGATAATGGCATTGCCCGCATCCTTATATTTATTGAGGAACTCTTCCGCACCCGAAAAGGCGATTTGGTTGATGTATTTCTCCACCTCCTCGGCCGTCATGCCGATACCGTTGTCGGAGATAGTGAGCGTGCCTGCCTCTTTGTCAGCCTTTACCCGCACCTTGAGGTCGGCCGTTTCGCCCTTGAATTCGCCCGAAGACGCCAAAGTCTTGAGCTTCTGCGTGGCATCGACGGCATTCGAAACCAACTCGCGCAAGAATATCTCGTGGTCGGAATAGAGGAATTTCTTGATGATGGGAAACAAGTCCTGCGTGGATACGCCTATTTTTCCTTTGCTCATGGTTGCATTTTTTTAATTCGTGGAAACGGCCTACCGCCAAATACGTGCCAAAAGGAAAACCCTGCCACGATGTCAGACCGTTGCCGTTTCCTCTTCCTGTCGTCTGGCCGCACGGGCGGCTTTCTGCTTGGCCCAAAAGTCCTGTATCATACGGTAGACCCGCATGCAGAGGTTCCATGTCCTGCTCAAAGTCTGCCAACTCGCAAAGGCACGTTGCACCCAATACACCGGGCTCAACAGCAACTTGAGGCGATAAAAATCATTCACCACGGCCTTTTCCCTGTTCTGTATATCGGCATCAAGCCGTTTTCTGACCGCCTGCAATTCCTTCAGGGTCGTTATTTCCGAATAGTTCATCGTCTTATCGCGTTTCATTAAAAAACAATTTCACAAAAAACCGCACCAACGCATTCACCATAAACCTCTTGCGCAAGAGATACAGGAGCACGCCCCCCAGCAGGAACGCACCGCCCACAATGGTAAAGCCCCATACGTCGGAGTTCAACGCATCGCCGATGCAATAGGAAAGGGCGAAGCCGAGAAAGAGAAAAGCCACCGTAAGCGCGAGGAAACTCAACGACAAAGCCACGAAACGGCTCACGAACACCGAGATTCCTTCCACGCCGCCCAACTTTATCGCGTCCCATTTCATGGAAAGATATTCCCGCACCGAAACGCTCAGGTCTTCGACAGGATGATCGTCTTTTCTATTGTTCTCCATATCCGTCTTTTATTTTCAGTTTTTATATTAATATATTGAGCAATTTCAGTAGGTGAGCCATTGCTTGAAGCTCTCGGCCTTTTCCTTGCTCACCAACACAGGTTCCTTGAATTCGGGATTCAGCTGCACCGAAATCTTCCCCTGAAAATAATTCTCGATTTTGTTCACCGCCCTGCTGCAAAGCAATATCTGCCGCGTGGCACGGAAAAAGACGGCGGGGTCGAGTTCGTCGCCCAAACGGTCGAGCGAATAATCCACCACCATGGAGCCGTTCTTAAAGGTTTGGGCATAGGTGATTTTATTCTCGCTGAAGAAATAGGCCACATCCTCCACCAAAAGCACCTCCATGCGGTTTCCCCGCTGCATCAGGAAGCGGGTGCGGTAGGTCTTGCCGGGATTCTGCAACTTATCGGGAAACGTCTTCCAATCGTTCTTCTCGCTCACTTCCTTGAAATAGGCCTCCGAGAATTTCTCGAATTTCTCCAAGCTCTGATTCAGGCGCTCCTTTTCTATGGGTTTGAGAATGTAGTCGATGCTGTCTACCGAAAAGGCGCGCACGGCATATTCGTCGTAGGCCGTCACAAACACAATCATGGCGCCCGGATTCACCTCGCTCAAAAAATCGAACGAGAGGCCGTCGCTCAACTCTATGTCTAAGAAAAGGATATCGGCCTTGTTGTCGGCCTTGAACCAAGCCAAGGCTTCTTCGTTGCTCGCCCCGATATAGGTAACCTCCCATTGGGGACGCAATTTCTGAATCAAACTCTTGAGCAGGCGCGCGGCGGGAATTTCATCCTCCACGATTCCCACCCTAACAGGCTTATCTTGTTTCGTTTCCATCGAGCATAGGGAGTTTTACGATAAATTCATCGGCCGAACGTTCCACCACAATGTTCTCGCCCGAGAGCAGACGGTAGCGTTCGGAAAGATTCTTGAGCCCCGTGCCGAGCGAATGCACGCTCTTTTTGGGGTTGATATTGTTGCGCACGACAAGGTAGTGCAGGTCGTCGCTGAATCCTATGGTGATTTTAAGCGGTTTGATAGCCGAAACCACATTGTGTTTCAAGGCATTTTCCGCCAAAAGCTGCAAGGAGAGGGAGGGCAGGAAACGATATTGCAGAAAGTCCAGATTGCTTCGGTCGGGATAGACGCATTCGTAGGAAAGGCTGTCGCCCACCCGAATCCGATTGAGGTTGATGTAGGTTTTCAGGAAAACCAACTCCTCGTAGACCGTCACCAAAGGCTTGTCCTGCTTCTGCAGGATATAGCGGTAGGCATCCGCCAGCCCGATGGTGAATTCCTTGGCCTCCTCGGGGTCGTAGTCGATTTCGGAAACCAAGGTATTGAGGCTGTTGAACAGGAAATGCGGATTGAGCTGCGTCTGCAACGCCCGCACCTCCGCCCTCGCCTGCTCCTGCTTGGAGGCCTCGTTCTCGCGCAGCATCCGCACGGCGAAACGCGCCATTTGGTTGAGCGCAATCAAGCAAACCACAATCAGTTGGGCAAAGCTCACCACCGTGATAATCGGCCAGATAGGTTCGGTGGGAAAGAAGGGCGA
>CAMWQD010000036.1 GCA_947176325.1 uncultured Bacteroidales bacterium
ACGATAAGACCGAATACGGTGGTCAACAAGGCCACTTTCATACCACCGGCCACAACGGTCGGGGAGATGTCGCCGGCAGCTTCGATATCGTCGAAGGCCTGCACCATACCTACTACCGTACCCAAGAACCCGAGCATGGGAGCGATGGCGATAACGAAGGCAATCCACGAAAGGTTCTTTTCCAGACGACCCAGCTGAACGCCACCGTAGGCGGTAACCGATTTCTCAATCATATCCACGCCTTCGTCGGCACGTTCCAAACCTTGGTAGAAGATGCTGGCCACGGGGCCGCGGGTGTTGCGGCAAACCTCTTTCGCAGCGGGAATGCCGCCTTTCTGCAAGGCTTCTTCAACTTGTTGCAAAAGTTTTTCGGTATTGGTCTGAGCCATATTCAAATAGATGATTCTTTCGAATACGAGGGCAAGACCCAGAATGAGAACGAGGAGGATAGGGGTCATCCAGCCCGCACCACCTTGAATGAATTTTTCCTTGAGAGCTTGGTGGAAAGATTTCCTTACAACTTTTTCTTCGGCGGGAGCCACGGCGAGAGCACTTTCTTCGGTTTGCTCCTCGGCTACGACCGTAGTATCAGTTTGCGCGGCTTCGGTTGCGACAGCGGCATCCTGAGCCATAAGCGCCGAGCCAAAAAGCAAGGCGGCTCCTGCAAAAAGGGTTGCAATCAGTTTTTTCATGGTAGTTAAACTTTTTTGTTTTTAAGCGGAGAGACAGGGATTCGAACCCTGGAAGCGCTTTTGACGCTTACACACTTTCCAGGCGTGCGCCTTCGACCACTCGGCCACCTCTCCTTTACTATATGCTTCCGACGGGGTAGCCCCCGTCAAAGAGGGCGCTAAATTACGAATATTTTTTAAACGGCAAAACGGAACGGGGCTGTCATATTCCACGGGGGGATTTTACCATGTTATTTTTTTCATTATCTTTGCGGGCCATTTTGGGCAAAAAATATTTTTTAACAAATATAGGAGGACAAAGCCATCGCTATCCCAAACAACCGCAATAATTTTCGCGGCATGCGTCAGCCCGCGAAAAAGGAGCCCGAACACCGCATCAACCGCCGCATTGTGGCGCCTATGGTGCGTGTAGTGGGCGAAAGTGTCGAATCGCAAATTCTTGCCCTCAAGGACGCTTTGCGTCTGGCCGAGGACAAAGGTTTGGATCTTGTGGAGATTTCGCCTGCGGCCAACCCGCCGGTATGCAAGATTATCGACTATCAGAAGTTCCTTTACGAACAGAAGCGCAAGCAGAAGGAAATCAAGGCGCGCAGTGCCAAGATTGTGGTGAAGGAAATCCGTTTGGGGCCCCAGACCGACGACCACGACTTCAACTTCAAGCTCAACCATGCCAAGAAGTTCCTGTCGGAAGGCTCGAAGGTGAAGGTGGATGTGTTCTTCAGGGGACGTACCATTGTTTATAAGGAGCAAGGGGAAGTGATGTTGCTCAAGTTCGCCGAGGCGCTTTTGGAATATGGCAAGCCCGAAAGCATGCCCAAGCTGGAAGGCAAGCGGATGATGATGATGATTCAGCCCGTGAAGGCTACGGGCGGCAACAAGAAGGCGCAGGCTCCCGCTCCCGAACAACCCGCAGAAGCAAACAATTAACTCAATATTAACCAATATGCCTAAACAAAAGACAAAATCCGCTGCAAAGAAGCGTTTTTCTTTCACCGGAACAGGCAAGATCAAGCGTGCGCACGCTTACAAAAGTCACATTCTGACTAAGAAGAGCACCAAGCGCAAACGCAATCTCACCAAGAGTGCTATCGTGGAAAAGGCCAATATGCCGGCTGTCCGCGACATGCTCAAATTCTAAGGGAGAAGCCTGTAAAAGACGTGCCGTAGCCCGAGGGCGCGAGAGAAGTTTTCGGGAATTATAAATTGCTTATGAGCAGCAAGTCTTCCTCCGTAAAAGGAAGCGCTCATACAAAAAACAGAAAAAGATGCCAAGATCAGTCAATGTCGTAGCCGCAAGGGCTCGCAGAAAAAAGATCATGAAACTGACCCGCGGTCAGTTCGGACGCAGAAAAAATGTGTGGACCGTTGCCAAGAACTCTCTTGAAAAAGGCTTGCAGTATGCCTATCGCGACCGCAAGGCCAAAAAGAGAAGCTTCCGCAACTTGTGGATTGTTCGTATCAACGCAGGTATCCGTCCTTACGGGATGTCGTACTCGGCCTTTATGGGCAAGCTTCATCAGAAGAACATCAACCTTAACCGCAAAGTGTTGGCCGACTTGGCCATGAATCACCCCGAAGCCTTCAAGGCCGTGGTGGACAGCGTGAAATAGTGGGGTTGAAGTTTGAATAATAAACGGAATAGATAATACAGAAATATTTTAGCACCATGAGTAAACCGGCATTGATGCAATTTGTCGATACCCTCACAAAGAGCAATGAATTGCCCGCCTTTAAGGCCGGCGACACGATAACCGTAAGTTACAAGATCAAGGAAGGAAACAAGGAACGTATCCAGCAGTTCCAAGGCGTGGTTTTGCAACGTGTGGGCAGCGGCACCACCGCTACCTTCACTGTTCGCAAAATGTCGGGAAACATCGGCGTGGAGAGGATTTTCCCCGTCAATTCTCCCTTTATCGAAAAGGTGGAAGTGAACAAACGCGGTGTGGTTCGTCGCGCCCGTATCTTCTACTTGCGTAAACTTACCGGCAAGCGGGCCCGTATTAAAGAACGTCGTTTCTAAAAGGCGGGTTCCGATGGTTTCGAGGGGCGTTTTCATGGGACATGGAAACGCCCTTTATTAATATAAGGGGTGGATATGAAAAAAAGAAATCTTTACGGGAGAGCGATTTTTTTTGTTGCGGCGGCTTCTGTTGCGATAGCGGCGCTCCTCGGTTCGTGTGTGCGCGAGGAATATAATTTGAGAAGGCCTTTGGATTTGACATTGCAGGTGGGGGGCGACAGTCTTTCCCTGCCCTTGGGCGTTACCGACAGGCTTACGATAGACTCGCTTTTGGGAGCGGAGTCGCTTTCGGACATCTTGGTGGTGAACGAAGCGGGCGAGTATGTGCTTTCGCTCGATTCGCTCTCCATTTCGGAAGATATAGACGATGTGCCCATACAGTCGTTTCTGCTGGACTCTATCGGCACGTTGAGGAACTTTGATGTGCAGATGAGCGTGCCGGCGGCTTCCGTGGCTCCGCAAGCCGTGCGCAAATCGTCGGAAATGGCGGGGAATGTGCATGAGGAAATCGACCTCGACTTTGAATTCGACGATATTTCGGAAGTGGTGGAAGATTTGCAAGAAATGTACTTTGTGGAGAAGACCCGTGTGCGGGTGCTTTTCGAACTGTCCGGCCTGCCGGCGCAAATAGACATGAGCCGCGTGCGGCCCGAACTCGTTGTTCAGCTTCCCGAGAATTTCCAGATAGAAGACCCGTTGGTGGACGAAAACAACCAAATTCGGGTGGAGAATTTCAACGCGGGCCCGGGGCGCTTTTTCTTCGACCTTCCTTTGAACGGCCTGGATTTGAGCGAGACGGAAATGACGGATAGAAAGTTGCACTATAAGAGTGTTTTGGTGCTTTCGGGAAAACTCTTCCTGCAAGGGGACAATGTTTCCGCCCGCGAGTCGGCCACGGAAGTTACGGTGCAGTCTAAGGTGCTTTATTCGGTGGTGGATCTGGAACCGAGCCGCGTGAAAGGTCATTTCTCGCTTTCCATCCCTCCGCAAAGGCTTTCGGTGGAGCTTGGGCAGATGCCCGACATGTTCACCTCGCCCGATGCGGTTTTGGATTTCGCCCGTCCCCATATATTAATAAATTTGACGACAAATACAGGTGTGGCCGTCAATGCCCACCTCAAGATAGTGCCCGTTTACGGCGCCGTTCCCGACGAATCCCTAACGCAAGATGCCTTGCTGCAAATTCCCGCAGGGGATGTGGAGCATATGCACACCTACCGTTTTTGGCTTGCGAAAAACAACGAGGGTATGCCCGAGGGCTGCCTCTTTACCGAAATGGATGTGTCTGAGATTCTGAAACGTATGCCCGACTCCTTGCAGGTGTGGGTGGACGTGTCTTCCGACAAGACGCAGGTGCATGAGTATGTGTTCGGAAAGACTGCGGTATTGCAGGCCGGCATAAAGCCCGAGGTGCCTTTGGTGTTCGGCCCCGAGTTGAACCTTCCCTACGAAAACACCTTTTCGGGCTTGGGCGACAACATCGTTTCGCTTTTAGACGGCAATCAAATGGAAGTGATAGCCGAAGTCACCAACAGCCTGCCCCTGGCCATTCAAATCCGCCTCGACCTGCTCGGTTCCGACGGCGAGGTAATTCCCGTCTGCACCACGGGCGAGCAGGTGATAAGGGCGTGCGACGACCAGCAACAGGCGCAGGTTTCGGTGGTGTCTTTCGGATTTTCGGGCAGGGACGATGTTTTGCAGGGAAAGGAAGTTTCTTCCTTGCGCCTGAACTGTTCGCTGCGTTCCGACGAGAAATCGGCGGGGCTTCCCGTTCGTCCTACCTCCTATTTTCAGGCAAGACTGAAAGCCAAATTCGAGGGAGGCATCCTCATCAACGCGAATAAAAAGAACTAAAGACAGACATCATGAAAAGATTTCTTTTGGCGGCAAGCATGTTTTTCGTGGGCTTGGGATGTCTGTATCCGCAGACAAGTTTTTCCGGCGTGCAGTATTTTCAGCCCGGCTACGCCTATCGTCATACCCTCAACCCCGCTTTCGTGCCGCAATGGGGCTATGTGAGCTTCCCCGCCTTGGGCGACATCAACATGGGGTTGACCAGCAACTTAGGCATCGCGGATTTTCTCTATCCTTTGAAAAACGGAAGCGTGGGCACCTTCCTGCATCCCGAAGTAACGCCCGAGCGTTTTCTCAAAAATATCAAGCGCACAAACTATCTGAACCTGAATTTCGACATGAGCATTGTTTCGACGGGTTGGTTTTGGGGACGCTCGTTCTGGAGTGTGGATGTGCGGGTGAAGGCGGGTGTGCAGCTTATGGCACCTTATGAATTCTTCGAGTTCCTGAAAAGGGGCATGGATAAGAATCCCGCCGTCTACAATATCAAGAACATGGGCGCGCAGGCGCAGGCCTATACGGAAATTGCCGTGGGATATGCGCGCGACCTCGACGAACAATGGAGCGTGGGCGGAAAGTTCAAGTTTCTGACGGGCGTGTCTACGGCTTCGCTTTGGGTGCGGAACATGCAGATTACGTTGAGCGACGAGGTTTGGAAAGTGAACAGTCAGGCCGATATGCACGTGTTCGGACGGCTTGTGGAACTCGAGACGGAGGACAATCTCTCCTTGCGCTTCGGCGGACTTTCTTTGCCCTCGGGCTACGGAATCGCCGTGGATTTGGGTGCGGAATTCCGTCCCGCCTTCGCCAACGGTCTGCGTTTCTCGGCCTCCGTGCTCGATTTGGGCTTTCTCTGCTACGGACAGGAAAATGTGAGGAAATACGAGGCGCAGGGCGAGGTGGAGTATACGGGTTTTGAAGATCTCGGCATGGATATGGATTTGAGCGGAGAGATTGAGCGGCTGACCGACGATATGCTCGGCATGTTCGATTTCAAGGAAGTGCCTGTATATAAGAATTATGTGAAGCGGGTGACGCCGACCCTGAATTTTGCCGTGGAATATGGCTTTTGGGGCAATCGTTTCAGCGTGGGGCTGTTGAGCAGCACCACGTTCTACGCCCTGCATCCCGAAAGCGAATTGAGCGTGGTGGGCAACATCCATCCCGCCCGCTGGTTCTCGGTTTCGTTGGCCTATGCGTTTGTAGGCAACCGCCGCGGCTTGGGCTGGGCGGTGAACATCACGCCTAAATACGGGCTCAACCTTTTCATATCGTCTAACTACACCCCTCTGTATGTGGGCAAGGCCTTTATGCCTCTGAAGCGGGCGCATGCGAATGTGCAGTTTGGGCTCACCTTCGCTATCGGCAACAACCGTCGCTACACTTACGGCGCTTCCGACTACGACAACAACGCCTTCCCCTACACCTACCGCCATCCCGAACTCAACAGGCCCAACCGCTACGAGATGTTCATGGATGGTGACGCCACGGACGATGTTTACGGCAATTCTTGGTGGGATGATGAGGAAACGCCTGCGGTGGAGGAAACGCCTTCCGTGGAAGAACAGAGTGCGCCCGAGGAGGTGGAAAACGCCCCCGCCGAAGTGGAGAGCGCCCCGGTGGAGGAAGAGAATGCCGCCGTGGAGGAACAAGCCGAAGCCGATGAGAACGAATAGCGGAATGGAAACGGGGCTTCCCGTGGTGGAATGTTTCGCCTCCTTGCAGGGCGAGGGCTTCCACAGCGGGCAGGCGGCATGGTTTGTGCGCCTGGCGGGTTGCCGCAATGCCTGTTCCTTTTGCGACACGCCCCAATCGTGGGATATGGACGCTTTTGCGCGGCGGAGCGAGGAAGATTTGGTGAAGGAAGCCGTGGAGAGCGGTTGCACAAATTGTGTGGTGACGGGAGGGGAACCCATGTTGCACGATTTGGACGGGTTCTGCCGCCGCCTGCACGAAGCGGGCTTGCGGTGCTGGCTCGAAACGTCGGGTTCGGAGCCTCTTTCGGGCGAATGGGATTGGATTTGCCTCTCGCCCAAGAAAGGCGTGGCGGTGCGGGAGGAATATTATCGCAGGGCTTCCGAAATCAAAATCGTGATAGGGGCGGACGAGGATTTTGCCTTTGCGGAGGAACAGGCGGTTCGGGCGGGACAAGATGGTTTGCTCTATCTTCAGCCCGAATGGAGCGTATCTCACGCAATCACGCAGAAAATCACGCAATATATTCTCAAACAACCGAAATGGCGATTGTCCTTGCAAATGCATAAATTTGCAGGAATAGCATGAAAAAAATCGGCCTGAAAATCGGAACCGCGCTTTTGTTTCTGTGTCTTTTCGGCACGGGCGCATCTTTATATGCCACGCATCAGAAGGCGGCCGAAATCATTGTCGAATATGTGTCGGGCTATACCTATCGCGCCAAACTCTACACCTATACGTTCACGCAAAGCCCCGCCGACAGGCCCGAAATAGAAATCCTCTGGGGCGACGGCACCTCCGAGATTCTTCAACGCACGGGCGAGGTGGAAATCGGCAACGATACGAAGTGGAACTATTACGAGGGTTTGCACACCTATTCGGGGCCGGGCGTGTATGTGCTGAGCATGGAAGACCCCAACAGGAATTCGGGGGTGGTGAATGTGCCCAACAGCGTGATGACACCTATTTTCGTTTCCACCACGCTCACCATCAGTCCGTGGCTGGGGGCGGGCAACAACAGCCCCGTGGCCACGCGCTCGCCGGTGGCCGACAATGCTTGTCTGGGGCAGCCCTATGTGCATAATCCCGATGCCTACGACCCCGACGGCGACATCATCACCTACAGGCTTGTGCCTTGCCGGGGCGAGGGCGGGAGCGAAATTCCGGCCTATATCTATCCCTATGCCACCGATACGTTTTATATGGATGCGCATTCGGGCAATTTGGTGTGGGACGCGCCGGCGGCGCAGGGCGAATACAATGTGTCGTTTCTGATGGAGGAATGGCGCAACGACATGAAGATAGGCGAGGTGACGCGCGACATGCAGATTATCGTGCGGGCGTGCGACAACACGCCTCCGCGTTTAGTGGTGCCGGAAGATATTTGCGTGGAGGCGGGGGAGCGTCTCTATTTCGAGGTGACGGTTCTGGATGCCGCCGGCGACATGCCTTCGCTTGAATTCGGGGGTGAGTTGGAATTCGGGGGGCGCAGGGTTGGGTTACAACTGCTTTATAGCACGATAGATACGGCGGTGTACGGATTCTTTTGGCAAACCGAGCTCAAGGATTCGCGCGAAAATCCCTACACCCTTTATTTCCGTGCGGAAGACAACGGCGACCCGCATCTGAGCATGACCGAAACGGTGAAAGTGAAGGTGTTGGCGCCTGCCGTGGAATTTGCGGAAGCCGAGGTGGAGCGGGAGGGGATTTCCCTGCATTGGCATCCTGCTTCTTCGCCGCACGCCACTTCGTATGCGTTGTATCGCAAGGAGGCGGATTCGGATGAGGTGCCGTTCGATTCTTGCCAAACGGGGCTTGCCGACAGCAATTATCTTCTCTTGGCCGAGATTCCGATGGGCGATACTGTCTATCGGGATGTGCGTGTGGAGGAGGGGAGGCGCTATTGCTACCGCATCTTTTCCGTCTTTCCCGATGCTTCCGAAAGCCGTCCTTCCGAGCCTTTATGTTTGGATACGCGCAATTTCGCGCCGCTCATCACGCAAATCAGCGTGGAAAAGACCGATATTTCGCAGGGTGTGAACCGTGTTTGTTGGGTGGCTCCGCGCGATACGGGGGAGGTGGGTTTCGGCAACGGTCTGTATCGTCTTTATCGGGGGCGCACGCCCGACAGTGTGGCGCTGGTGGCCGAACTGCCTTTCGATTCGGCGGTCTGCTACATGGATTCTTTGTTGAGTACGTCGCTTATCCGCTATTTCTATCAGGTGGCGCTCGACACCTTCGCTTCTTCGCGTTCTTCGTCGGTGTTTCTTTCGGGCGTGGGGCGCGCGGGGCGTATCGACTTGCAGTGGGTGAGCACGCAGGCGTGGTATCAGAAGTATTTTGACGTGTATCGCCGCGAGAGTGGCGGGGAGGAGTTTGTGCGGGTGGCGCGGGTGGAGGTTCCCGCTTATACGGATGTTGATGTTGTGCCGGAAATTTTATATGAATATTACGTGGAGGCGGTGGGGACTTATGGTTCCGAGCGTCTTCCCGACCTGCTTCACAACCGCTCGAATGAAATGGAGGCCATGGCGTTGATGCCCGAGCCTTGCGAACCCTATCTGTTTTTATATCAAGCGTCCTGCAATCCCTTGAAGAATGTTTTGGCGTGGAACTACACGGCGGGAAACCTCACCGCCGAGGAGGTGGAGGAATGCGAGAGGGCGGTGGCCTACTATGAGGTCTATCGCAAGGCTTCTTCCGAAAAAGATTTTTCGTTTTTGGGAAGCACCGCCGAAAAACGCTACGAGGACGGCGAGCCCGGCGCGCTTTTCTGTCAATATTGCGTGGTGGCGGTGGGGAGCGGGCATGATGCCGCAACGCGCCGGAGCGGGGTTTTGAATGTGGATAATTGGGATTGTTTCCGCTACGATCTTCCGAATGTGTTTACGCCCAACGGCGACGGGGTGAATGATGTATGGAAGGCCATAGAGCCGCAGTTTGTGGAGGATTTTGAGATACGGGTGGTGAACCGCTGGGGGGTGGAGGTGTTCCGTTCCAACGACCCGCTTTTTGAATGGAACGGCAAGGTGGGGAACAAGGGGAAGGATGTGCCCGACGGCCCCTATTTCTATTATGCCGAATTCTCGGCGCATATCGAGGGGCTCACCCGCCGCAAGGAACAATCCGGCAGCATCAC
>CAMWQD010000037.1 GCA_947176325.1 uncultured Bacteroidales bacterium
AGGAACAGACATACATTCGCCACGTCTTGGGGCGTGCCGCCACGGTGCAAGGGAATCTTGCTTTCCCAATCCTTGCGCACTTCTTCCGAAAGCTGGGCGGTCATATCGGTGATGATGAAGCCCGGCGCGATAGCGTTGGCACGGATGCCGCGCTTGCCGAATTCCTTGGCCACCGACTTGGTGAAACCGATGATGCCCGCTTTCGAGGCCGAGTAGTTGGCCTGACCGGCGTTGCCGCTCACACCCACCACCGAGCTGAGGCTGATGATGCTGCCTCCGCGCTGGCTGCTCATGATAGGAGCCACGGCTTTGGTGAAGTTGAACACCGATTTGAGGTTCACATTGATAACCGCATCCCATTGTTCTTCGGTCATGCGGAGCAGAAGCCCGTCTTTGGTGATGCCGGCGTTGTTCACCAACACGTCGATGCGTCCGAAATCCTGCGCTACGGAAGCCACCACCTTGGCGGTGTCTTCGGTGTTGGCGGCGTTCGAAGCGTAGCCTTTGGCCTTTACGCCCATGCCTTCCAGTTCCTTCACCAAAGCCTGCATATTTTCGTCATCACGCAAGTCGGTGAAAGCGATGTTGGCACCTTCGGCGGCGAAGCGCAATGCAATGGCTTTTCCGATACCGCGCGAAGCGCCGGTAATCAAAGCAACTTTGTCTTGGAGTAATTTCATAAGGTTGTTTATTTAGTTTTCAATAAGGAGGTTTCATTTTAAAAGGGCTCCGCTATTTTCTCCACGCCGAAACTGAATTTTTGGTTCAGGTGAGGTGCGCAAAGACGGAGTATGATGAAGTAGAGGGCGATGGCCGCCAACGCAGACAGCCCCCAAATCAATTGATTTTCGGTGAGGAAAGAGGCAATGATAAAAGCCTGCGCCCCTATGCCCAGCGAGAGTCCGTAGGCATAGCCCACCGCTTTCAAGCCCGTGTTGGACATCAGGAAAACATGCACCTTTTCTCCCACGGAGTAGTCGGAGGCCCGGGAGGTCTTGACGGGGATTTCCTTGTCGGTTTTCTCGGCCATATTGCACAAGCCTTTCGCATGGCACGAACCGCAGGCCGAAGCCGCCTCGATCTTTACGGTAACGAGGTTCTTCTCAACGGCAATCACAACGCCTTCGTGGATGATTTTCTCGGGCATGGCAAAAATTTTAGGTGTAAAGATAGACAAAAAAAGCGAGGCCGAAGGCCTCGCTTTTTTATCGTCTTGAAGAAAATTATTTAACTTTCTTGGCAAGAACGGCACCGGCTTTGAACTTAACCACCTTCTTAGCGGCGATCTTGATGGGTTTGCCGGTTTGAGGGTTGTGACCCATTCTGGCAGCCTTCTTCTGAACGCTGAAAGTACCGAAACCAACCAACGAAACTTTGTCACCTTTCTTCAAGGCTTCGCCTACAACGGTCAAGTAAGCTTCCAAAGCTCTTTTAGCATCGGCTTTCGTCAATTTGCTCTTGGCGGCCATCGCGTCAATTAATTCAACTCTGTTCATCTTTTTAGTGTTTTAAGAGTTAGACATTGTTAAATTGTCCGACAAAACTAAACAGCTTCTTCCGATTTGCCAAACGTCCCGGAAGCGCAAAACGGGCGTATATAGGCCGTTAAGCAGGGTCGGGCAAGCCGAAACGGGCGTCTTCAAAATTCTCGGCGCGGAAGCCCCTCAAAAACTCTTCTATTGTAAGTGCTTTTTTACCAGCTTGTTGTAGTTTTTTTATCGCCAAAAAACGGCCGTCGCCGCAGGCAATTCGTATAAAGTTCTTGTTGTCAGTTATAAACATTCCCTGTTCATAACTTGTTTGATTTTTCTCAAAAATTTCGCATTCCAACACCTTGAAAGATGTAGAAACGCCCTTTTTCGGGTTGTGCAATACCGTCACCGCACCCGGGTAAGGGCTCAACGCCCGCACTTGCCGTTGCAGGTTCAAGGCGGGTTGGGAAAAGTCGAGATAGCAATCCTGCTTGAAGATTTTGGGGGCAAGCGGCATATCTTTGCCCGAAGCCTGCGCCACGGGTTTCACTTTGCCGTCGAACAGTTCCAAGGCCGTCTTCACCACCAAGGGCGCACCTACGGACAGAAGCTTGTCGTGCAGGCTGCCCGCCGTCTCTTGGTCGTCTATCTTCACCTTTTCCTGATAGAGAATGCCGCCCGTGTCCAAATCCTTGTCCAAAAGGAAAGTGGTTACTCCGGTTTCGGTCTCTCCGTTCCAAAGGGCCCGTTGGATAGGGGCCGCGCCTCGGTAGGCCGGCAGCAGAGAGGCATGAAGGTTGAACGTGCCGAGGCGCGGCATGGCCCACACCTCCTGCGGCAGCATGCGGAACGCCACCACAATCTGCAAGTCGGCTTGAAACGCCGCCAGTTCCTGCAGAAAAACGGGGTCTTTCAGCTTGAGCGGCTGAAGCACGGGCAAGCCCAATTCCAAGGCCGTTTTCTTGACATCCGACGCGGCGGTCTTCAGTCCCCGGCCCACCGGCTTGTCGGCCGTGGTGACTACCGCCACCACTTCCAGGCCCGCGTGTACCAGCGCCCGCAAGCAGCCCGAAGCGAATTCGGGCGTACCCATGAACACAATCCTTCTACTCATTAGGCATGATGTTACGGGGAAACACGCGGGCCTGTTCCTGCACCTCAAGCATCTGCAGGGCCGCCAAAGCCGCCTCACTGCCCTTGTTTCCCAATTTTCCACCTGCCCGCTCCAAGGCCTGTTGTTGCGTGTTGGTGGTCAATACCCCGAAAATCACGGGCTTGCATTCTTCCATGCCCACACGCGCCAAACCTTCGGCCACCGCCTGGCAGATGAAATCGAAATGGCGGGTCTCGCCTTGAATCACGCAACCCAAACAAATCACCGCATCCACACTCTCGTTGCGGGCGAACATGGAAGCCGCCGAAGCCAATTCAAAACTGCCCGGCACGGCAATGGCGCCGATATGATCCTCGCTCACCCCGTTCTGTTTGAGGGTTTCCACGCAGCCGTCGCGCAAGGCGTGGGTGATTTCCTGATTCCATTCGGCATACAACACGGCGAAGCGATATCCCGTAACATTGAGCCGGCGTTTGAAAGTTGTGTCTTTCTCTCTGTCTGCAGTCGACATAATAATTAATGTATAAGAACTAAAAAGGGGAGAACCCGGAATAGGATTTTCCCCTGTGTTTTCACATATTCGATACGGCGGAGCCGTCGCTTACTTGCCTTCTTCGGCGTCGAGACGGGCAATCTGACGTTCCACATCCTGCGCTTCCTGCGACATGGGAAATTCGTCGCGGATACGCGTGTAGGCCTTGAGCGCTTCGCCCTCACGCCCCAGCATCTCGCTGGTAAGCGCCACCCGCATCAGCAGGCCGGGAGTAAGCACCTCGTTGCTGTATTTCGAGGCACCTTTTCTATAGGCGTTCAACGCTTCGTCCGTTCTGCCGGCTTCCAGACACGCATCGCCCAAAGCCTGACGCGAAAGCATGTAAAGAACGGGGTCGGAGGTCTTGAATTTGCTCAGGTAGGCCACCGCGTCCTCGAACTGCCCTTGGTGCAGATAGATGAGACCGGCATAGTAGCGGGCAAGCTTTCCGCTCTTGGTCATGCGGTAGTTGTCGGCCACCTCCAAGAATCCGGCGTGTTGTCCGTCGCCGTCCAGCGACTGTTGCAGGGAGCCCATTTCAAAATAGTTCTGCGCGTAGAACATTTGGCTTGCGGCCTTTTTGTCGCGGGGAGCCAGCACCAGATACTTCACGCCGAAATAACCGCCTACCAAAATCACGATGGCGGCCACCACGCCTATGATGAGAGACTTGTGTTTCTCAAAAAAATCGCTGGTTCTGTCCAAAGCGACTTCCACTTCTTCTACGGCTTGTTCGCCTCTTTTTGCATTTTCTGCCATAATGTACAATGAAATTAGGGCGGCAAAGGTAGCAAAATTCCGTGAGAATTTTGCATACGGATATGAAAAAGGCGCTCGGTTTCACCGAGCGCCTTTTTTGTTGTCGTGCCCAAGACAAGACTCGAACTTGCACTTCATTGCTGAAACTAGTCCCTGAAACTAGCGCGTCTACCAATTCCGCCACTTGGGCTTTCGCGAAACCTTGTCGCGAAGTTTCATGTGCCCGGAACAAGACTCGAACTTGCACGTCGAAACCGACACTACCCCCTCAAAGTAGCGCGTCTACCAATTCCGCCATCCGGGCAATGGAGGGCGCAAAGGTAGGCTTTTTTTAATTTAAAACAAAACTTGCGGGGAGGAGTTACGAAAAAATCATCTCCGTCAAGGCTTCGAATTGCGGAGAGGGGCGTTGCAGGGCCTTGTAGGCCTCCACGGCTTTTTCCCGATAGAGGAGCGCCTGTTCCCGTGCAAAGGCTTCGCCTCCCGATTGCTTTATCCTGTCTATGAGATTGTCCAAATCGCTCAAGGATTCCAAGTCGCGGAAAAAGGCTTCCTTTTCCTGAGCGGAAGCGTGTTCCAGCATATACAGGGCGGGCAATGTGAGTTTTCCTTCGCGCAGGTCGTTGCCGTAGAGTTTGCCGCTGGCCGCGCGGGTGTCCAAATCCAGCAGGTCGTCGCGGATTTGAAAGGCGATGCCCAGATTGGTGCCGATTTCCCCGCACAGACGCAGCTGTTCGGGCGAGGCTCCGGCGGTGAGGGCTCCGCAGTGGCAGCAGGAACGGAACAGGGCGGCGGTCTTGCATTCCACCACGCGGTAGTAGGTTTGATAATTGGCCTGCGGATTGCGGGCGTATTGCAGTTGGAGCAATTCGCCTTCGCTCATGCGGCGTATGGCTTCCACCAAAATACGCAGCATCTTGTGTTCGCCCTTGTCATAGGCGTTTAGGAAGGCGTGTGCCAGGAGGTAGTCGCCGGCCAGCACCGCGGTCTTGTTGCCGAAGAGCGCGCGCACCGAGGCGTCGCCCCTCCGCATGTCGGCCATATCCACCACGTCGTCGTGCACCAAAGAAGCGGCGTGTACAATCTCCACCAAAGAGGCGGCCAGATAGGCCTGTTCGTTCACCTCCTCCCGAAAGAGCTTGTGGGTGAGGAACACCAAAAGCGGCCGCAGCTGCTTGCCCTTCGATTTGAAAATATGCTGACAGATAGGCTCGATAACGGGGAAATCCCCTTGGATAAGGGCACGGAACTTCGCTTCGAACAAGCCGAATTCCTTGGAAAGTTCCTGATGAAGATCCGTAGTCATATTTCCTATATTTATTTCTTGAGACTGAATGCCAAAGCGTAGAGTTTGATTTGCTTGAGCATGGCGTTCAGGCCGTTGGAACGGGTGGGGGAAAGATGTTCCTTCAGGCCGATTTTCTCGAGGAAGTCGGTGGGCGCCGCCACCACATCCTGCGGGCTCTCGCCCGAGAAAACCTCTATCAGCAGCGAGGCGATGCCCTTGGTGATCACCGCGTCGGAATCGGCTTCGAAATACATTTTCCCGTCCTTGAGCTCCGCCTTAATCCATACCCGCGACTGACAGCCCTTAATCAGCAGGGATTCGTTTTTCTCGCTGTCGGGCAATACGGGGCAGGAACGCCCCTTTTCAATCAACAGGTTGTAACGATCCATCCAGTCGTCGAAAGCGGAGAACTCCTCCACAATGCGGTTTTGTTTTTCCAGTATGCTCATCTTAATAACCGTATTTCTCTTTCCACAATCCTTTCAGTCTTGCCCGCATCTCCCTTTCCTTGGGGTTGTCGCCCGGTTCGTAGAACACCGAACCTTCGAGCCCTGCGGGCAGGAACTCCAAGTCGGTGAAATTGTCCTCGTAGTCGTGCGCGTAGCGGTAGCCGTCGTGATATCCCAAGTCCTTCATCAGACGGGTGGGCGCGTTGCGCAGATGCAGGGGCACCGGCAAATCGCCCGTTTCCTTGATTTTTGCCAAGGCATTGTCTATGGCCAGATACGAAGCGTTGCTCTTGGGCGAGCAGGCCAGGTATACCGCCGTCTGACTGAGCGTGATGCGGCATTCGGGATAGCCTATCTTATGCACCGTGTCGAAGCAGGCGTTGGCCAGCAGAAGCGCGTTGGGATTGGCGTTGCCTATATCTTCGGAGGCCAGAATCACCATGCGCCGCGCAATGAACTTGACATCCTCGCCCGCCGCAAGCATTCTTGCCAGATAATACACGGCCGCATTGGGGTCGCTTCCCCGCAACGACTTGATGAAGGCCGAAATGATGTCGTAGTGGTTCTCACCGTTTTTGTCGTAAACGGCCAAATTCTGTTGGATGAGGTCGGTAACCGTCTTGTTGGTGATGACCCATTCCTTGATTTTGCCCTCGTTGCCCAAGCGGATGCCCTCGCTCACCACCAATTCCACGGCATTGAGCAGCTTGCGTCCGTCGCCGCCCGAAATCCGCTTCAGCGAATCGCTTTCCTTGAGCGTAATCTTGACGGGCGTGAAGCGTTGCACGTGCCGGATGGCCCTTTCGAGCATGGTGTCGGTTTCGGCATCGGAAAGAGGTTGGAGCACATATACCTGACACCGCGAGAGCAGAGGGGATATGACTTCGAATGAAGGGTTCTCGGTGGTGGCGCCGATAAAGGTGATGGAGCCTTTTTCCACCGCGCCCAAAAGCGAGTCTTGCTGCGATTTGTTGAAACGGTGGATTTCGTCGATGAAAAGAATGGGGCGCGCCGATTTGCGCATGGCTTCGGGACGCGCGGCTTCGGCGGATTCCTCGTCGGCGAAGAGCGAGTTGAGGCGTTGCAGGTTCTGTTTCTGCACGGCTTCGGCCTTGTCGAGCACCTCGCGCACGTCTTTCACGCCCGCCATAACGGCACTCAACGTAAAGAAAGGACGGTCGAGCGACTTGGAAATCAGATAGGCCAAAGTGGTCTTGCCCACGCCCGGAGGCCCCCACAGAATCATCGAGGGAAGGTCGCCGGAGAGTATCGCCTTGCGCAAAACGGCATCGGGGCCCATGAGGTGGGTCTGTCCGATATATTCATCTATGTGCTGGGGCCGTAGCTGTTCGGCCAAGGGCGGGTTCATAAACTTTTACAACTTATATCTGTCAAGCCAGCAGGAACACCGTATTCATCTTATGCAGCCGGCAGCCTTGCCTGCGCCATTGCTCCACGGTCATGCTGCGTATAAACTCCTGTTCGGTGGTAATCTCGCTGGCCACGCACAACCGGGTTCCGGCATGGCAGGTATTCACGATAGCCTCCCACATGCTTTGGCTCCGGTAAGGCGTTTCTATAAAAATCTGCGTCTGCCCGGAGCGCGTGGCCGCTTCGAGCCGCCGCAACTTTTCGTCGCGTTCGGCCGCCTTCACGGGCAGATAGCCGTGAAAGCAGAAGTTCTGTCCGTTGAAGCCCGAAGCCATGAGCGCCATGAAAATCGAGGACGGCCCGCTCAGCGGCACCACCTGCCAACCCTTGCGGTGCGCCCATTCCACAGCCAGATTGCCGGGGTCGGCCACGCAGGGAAGCCCCGCCTCCGACATCACCCCTATATCCTGCCCCGAAAGCGCGTCCGCATCCACCTCCTGTTTGGCCAAGACCTCCTCCAACGAGGCTTCGCGCGTGTGTTCGTTCAGTTCCACGAACAGCACCTCCTCGAACGCCACCCGGTAGCCTATTTTACGAAGAAACCTCCGTGCCGATTTCACGTCTTCCACGAAAAAGGCACGAAGGTGTTGTATACGTTCAAGATAGCGGGCGGGTAGAACTTCCGCGAAGTCCGTGTCGCCCAAGCAGGTGGGCAACAAAAACAGTTTCATCAACTCTTGATTTTTTTCTCCAATTCCTCCACCATCAACTTGAAGTTCTTGTCGGTTTCGAGGAGGTTGTTCACCGTCTTGTAGGCGTGGAGCACGGTGGCGTGGTCGCGCTTGCCGCACTGGTTTCCGATGGAGGCCAGCGAAGCCTTGGTGTGCTTCTTGGCGAAATACATCGCCAGCTGACGGGCGGTCACCACCTCGCGGCGACGGGTATTGGAGTTGATCTTGTCTACGGGCAGATCGAAATGGTCGCAGATCACCTTCTGGATATAGTCGATGGAAATCTCCTTCACCGAATTGTGCACGATCTGGTCTATCATCTTGCGCGCCAGCTCCATGGTGATGGTCTTCTTGTTGAGGATAGACTGCGCCAGAAGCGAGTTGAGCACGCCTTCCATTTCGCGGATGTTGGTGGAGATGCTGTAGGCGATATATTCGATGATGTCCTGCGGCATTTCCACGCCGTTGGATTCGAGTTTCTTCTTGAGAATGGCGATGCGGGTCTCCACCTCGGGCACGGCCAAATCGGCGGCCAAACCCCATTTGAAGCGCGAGAGCAGACGTTGTTCAATGCCCTGCAATTCTACGGGCGGTTTGTCGGACGAAATGACAAGCTGTTTGCCGCTTTGGTGCAGCTGGTTGAAAATCTGGAAGAAAGCATCCTGCGTTTTCTCCTTTCCCGCAAGCTTGTGTATATCGTCAATCAGTAAAACGTCGATAAGTTGGTAAAAATGAGTGAAGTCGTTGGTGTTCTTGGCGTTGCAGGCCGTCACGAACTGTTGGGTGAAAAGCTCGGCCGATACGTAGAGCACCGTCAGGTCGGGGTGGTTCATCTTGGTCTGAAGCCCTATGGCGTTCATCAAGTGGGTCTTGCCCAAACCTGTGGGACTGTGGAGAAACAACGGATTGAAAGCCGTCTTGCCCGGATTTTCGGCAATGGCGTAGCCGGCCGAGCGTGCCAGACGGTTGCAGTCGCCCTCCACGAAATTCTCGAACGAAAGGTTTTCGTTGAGTTGGGAGTTGATTTTTATCTTCTTGATCCCCGGAATGATGAAGGGATCGGGTAACTGGTCTCTCGAGGGTACGGGCATGACAATGGAGGGGTTTCGGGTCTCGTTTTTAAAGCTGCTTGGCACTCGGAGTCCATAAGGATTGGTGGAGTCCATCACCATAGAGTATTCCAAGCGGCCTTCGGGACCGAGCGTGCGACGGATAGTGGAACGGAGCAGAGACACGTAGTGTTCTTCCAACCATTCGTAGAAGAACGGACTCGGCACCTGTATGGTAAGGGTATGGCCTTCCAACTTCACGGGCTTGATAGGCGCGAACCACATGCGGAAATTGTTCGAATCGCCCAAGTTGTCCCGAAAAATCTTCAGGCACTCATTCCATACACTTATATAGGTTTGTTCCATCTTCTTTGAATGCATATCGGTTGGGAAAGCGGAAACCGGGTTTAAAAAGCTTGTTGATAAATAAAGTTGTCAACAACCGATTGTTCGTTTTTCCGTGGTGCAAATGTGGGTAAAAAAAAGTAAGAAAAAAAATGATTTCGCTCTTGGTTTTTATAAAAATTTAGTTAGACGTTTTGGGCGGAAAGAAGGCTTGGGAAGCGG
>CAMWQD010000038.1 GCA_947176325.1 uncultured Bacteroidales bacterium
TGTGCAGGCATGGGCGCAATGGAGGGAGGATTTTTCCTCCGATTTGCATTTTTGGCAAGGCGATACGGCTTGTTTCGCCTGCACGGAACGGGGTTTGGAAAGCCGGGGGCCTGCCGAGGCTTCCGATATAGGGCTTAGGAGGGCCTTTTATAGGGATGGATTATCGGAAGATTCGGCTTTCTGCGTCGAATTCGCCCTCGATTTGGGCTTCGTGCCCTCGAGCACCAATACCCTGAGGCTCTATCTGGCGGCATCGGCGGACACGTCCGCGGATGCCGCCAGCGCCCTCTATCTGCATTTGGGCGAGAAAGGGAGCGCGAATTATTGGCAGCTGTGGGAACGTACCCCCGACACCTTGCGGCAGTTGTGGCAGGGCAACACGCTGTTTTCGAAGCAGTCGCAGATGAAGATGCGGGTGCGGGCGGTGTTCGACACCGGGGGCGTGTGGAGGCTTCTCCACGCGCCGGGGGTGTCGAACACCGCCCGCTGGGAACAAGACGGCGAGGCCTTGCCGGGCGATGCTTTCGGGTGGGGGTGGAACGATAGGTTCCTGCCCACCTATGTGGGAATGCAGTGCGCGTATAAGACCGTGTCCCGCGCCACGATGTACGGCTTTCCCTATGTGTATGCGGGGCGTGTGCCCGAGGAAGTTCCCGATGAGGAAGGTGGGGCGTGGCTTTCCGAAGCAGACTCCCTCGCGGCGCTCATTCCCTCTTTCGGCGGGGTGGTGCTGAACGAAGTGATGTTCGACCCCGCCACGGGCGAGAGCCGTTATGTGGAGCTCTTCAACCGCACCGATACGTCTTTCTGCCTACGGAACTGGGCGTTGGGCATTCCGCAGGAGGAGGGGTGGAAATACTATAAGCTCACCGACGATACGGCGGTCTTGGAAGCGGGTGCCTATATGGTTTGGGCGAAGGAGGCGCGGAAAGTGGCGCTTTCCTCCTCGGCCTGCCGCGAAAACATCTTCACGGCCAAGACTTTTCCCACTTTAGACAACAAGGAAGGCTACCTGCGTTTGCTGTGGATGCCGCCCAAAGACGACACCCTGCACCGCGACACGGTGCCGATAGACGAAATCCTGTATAGCGAGCGCTCGCATCATTGGCTGTTGAGCGACACCAAGGGCGTGGCCTTGGAACGCCTGAGGGCGGAAGTTTCGGGGCTTCTTCCCGAAAATTGGATGTCGGCGGCCGAGACCTCGGGTTTCGCCACGCCGGGTTGCGAGAACTCGCATGCCTATCCCGCCACGCAGGAGGGGCAGGAAGATTATTTTGCGTTCACGCCGCCTTTGGTTACGCCGAACAACGACGGACAGAACGATTTTACGGTATTGACGTGGGATAACCGCCTCGACGGTTTCGTCTGTTCGATAGCGGTGTATGATGAAAGGGGCAGGAAGATGCGTCAGCTCTGCAACAAGATGTTGTTGGGAACGGGCGGGAGCCTGCGCTACGATGCGGTGGACGACAGCGGGCGTGTGCTGCGGGCGGGGATATATGCGGTCTTGGTGGAACTGCTCCGTCCCGACGGCAAAATCAAGCGTCTGCGATATGTGCTGGCGGTGGGATAATCAGACGGGATCCACGCGGTAGAGTTTGTCGCCGCGGTGCACTTCGCTTTGGGTCTTGAGCGAACAATACGTGCCCTGCACGCTCTCGCCCACGGGAACATCGTCCATGCGGATTTCCTTCACCGTGTCTTCGTAAACGCCGGTGGTCTGTCCTATAATCACATATTTGTCGCCGGGTTTGATATTGGCCGCCTCCACTTTGAGTTCGGCCACCGAAACACGGTCGAAAAAGTTGGTTATCTTTCCGATATAGGTTTTGCGCGTGGTGGCGCTCGAACCGTATTTGGGCGCCCATTCTCCCATTTTCTGTCCCAGATAGTAGCCGCCCCAAAAGCCTCGGTTGTAGACGGTTTCCAGTTCCTTGTTCCAGCGCTCGATATGGGCGCGGTCGTAATTCCCTGTCCGCCATGCCTCCACCGCCTCCCGATATACCCCCGTTACGGTCTTTACATAATCGGCCGTGCGACCGCGCCCCTCGATTTTCAGCACACTCACTCCCGCGTTGAGGATCTTATCCAAAAAGTCTATGGTATTGAGGTCTTTGGGCGAGAGCAGATAGGCGTTGTCCACCTCGATTTCCACGTCTTTTTCGCCGTCGGTCTGCGAGAGTTTGTAGGGACGGCGGCAGAGTTGCAGGCACGAACCCCGGTTGGCCGACGAATTGTAGTAGTCCAGGCTCAGGTAGCATTTGCCGGAAACGGCCATGCACAAGGCGCCGTGCACGAAAATCTCGATGCGCACTTTCTCTCCCGACGGGCCGCAGATGTTCTGTTCGTTTATCTGACGGATGATTTCCGCCACTTGCGCGAGGCTCAATTCGCGCGCCAGCACCATCACATCGGCAAATTGGGCGTAGAATTTCACCGCCTCTATGTTGGTGATGTTGCATTGGGTGGAGATATGCACGTGGAGGCCTATGCTGCGGGCGTATCCGATAACCGACCAGTCGGAGGAGATAACCGCGGATACGCCCGCTTTCTTCGCCTCCTCCAACACTTGGCGGCTCTGTTCTATTTCTTCATCGTAAATCACCGTGTTGAGCGTGAGGTAGGTTTTGATGTGGTGCTCGCGGCAGATACGGCAGATTTCCTCCAAGTCTTCCACCTGAAAGTTCAGGGCCGCCCGCGCCCGCATATTGAGTTTGCCCACGCCGAAATACACCGCGCCCGCACCGGCCTGCACAGCCGCCTGCAAAGCGGGAAAGGAGCCCACCGGCGCCATAATCTCGATAGTTCTGTCTTCGCTCACGTTGCTATTTTTTTACGATACAAATGTAAGGCGAAAATTGGTTTGAAAAAGTTACTATTTTTGTGATAGACCGTTAGACTGGGTTTTATGGATTTTAAAGAGCAGTTCATCAACTATATCAAGGCCGAAAAGCGTTATTCGCCCTGCACGCTCAAAGCCTATCTGTCCGATTTGGAGGAGTTTGAGCGCTTTCTCCACGACACCTACGACTGCGGTCTGTTGGAAGCCACCACTTTGTATGTGCGTGCCTATGTGGTGCATCTGGGTGAGTTGAAGTTTGCGGGAAGCAGCATCCACCGCAAGATTTCCTCGCTCAAGACCTTTTATAAATACGCCCTCAAGAACGAGAAGGTGGCCGCCAATCCCGCCCTGCGGGTGCCTCTGCCCAAAATCGGCAAACGCTTGCCGGTGTTTGTGGAGGAGAGCGGCATGGAGAACATCGAGCGGCGCGAGGTGGACGGGGATGATTTCACCGCCTACCGCAACTATCTGATTGTGGAAATGTTTTATGGAACGGGGGTGCGTCTGGCGGAGTTGATAGGCATGGAAGACGCCAAGGTGGATACGGCTTCGCGGCGTGTGAAAGTGTTGGGAAAGCGTAATAAGGAGCGGATTATTCCTTTGTCGGAACAGTTGGTGCCCGAAATCGAGCATTACAGGGAGTTGCGGCAACGTCTGCCCGCTTGGGGGGATTCATCCCCGGCGGCCTTTTTCGTAACCGAAAAAGGCCGCCCCATGCCGCGTTCCACGGTCTATAAGATTGTGAAAGAGTGTCTGCACCTCTATACGCACCTCTCCAAATGCAGTCCTCACGTGTTGCGTCACACCTTCGCCACCCATCTGCTCAACCACGGTGCCGACCTGAATGCCGTGAAGGAGCTTTTGGGGCATGCTTCCCTTGCCTCCACGCAAATCTATACGCACAACACCATCGAGAAGCTCAAGAAATCCTATAAAGACGCGCATCCCCGCGCCTGAGGATTACAACGTTTTCTTGAAGAAACTGAAATGCACTTTTCCGTAGCGGCGTTCTTCGATGCAGCGAGGGTCTTGCCGAAAATCGTAGGCCGCCGAATGTTCGAGGATAAAGATGCCCTCCGGCTCCAGACAGTCGGCACCCAGCACCAAGCAGGGCAGGGAAGCGATGTCGGGCAGCTGATAGGGAGGGTCGGCGAAAATCATATTGTATTGAAAACGGCAACGTTTCAGATAGTCGAAAGCGTCCTGCCTGAAAACCTGTAGGTTTTCCACCCCGAATTTTGCGGCGGTTTCCCCGATAAAGCGGGTGCATCCGCTGTGATTGTCTACGGCATGCACGAGCTCAACGCCCCGCGACACGAATTCGAGCGAGATGCCGCCTATGCCGGCGAACAGATCCAACACCCGAAGTTCGTCCCATTCCACATGATTGTTGAGAATGTTGAAAAGACTCTCCTTGGCCGCATCGGTAGTGGGGCGCGTGGGCAGATTGTCGGGGGCCTGAAACCTCCGTCCCTTTAGTTCACCGCTTACAATACGCATTCCTGTAAGACTTTACAGACAACAAAAATATCGGTCGTAGGGCATTTTTTGCGGAAAACGCGCCTCGTTGGGAGCGGGCAGATAGGTGGCGTTATACACCTGCCGTTCCAATTTCGACAGCAAATGGTCTTGTTCGGCGGTACCGCACAGATAGAGCGCCACCGAGCCCATGTCCAATTTCAGTTTGTTGAGCGCGTAGAGAAAATAATACAGCAGATTGTCGAAATCGGGGTAGGGGAAAGTGTTGATGAACAACAGGCCTCCGTCGTTCACCACCACCAAGTCGAATTCGCTTGCGCGGGTGTGGAGCACCACATGCAGGGGAAAGCGCTTGAACGTGCGCCGCAGACGGAACGCCTCGTTTATCAAGTAGTTGTATATGCTGCAAAAGCCTATGGAATTGCTTTCCCGCCAATAAATGGTCTGTGCGGCCTTGAGATATTGGGCGTTGAAAGCCGAGAGTATATACGAAACGGTGTTTTCCTCGCTTTCCAACGTAAGGCATTCGCGTCCGTTGAGTTGGAAAAGGGCTTCGAGATAGCCTTTGCCGTGTTCGGCTTCGTAGAGTTTCTGCGGCACAAGGGTGGATTTAGACTCCTGTACGCTGAAAATACGTTGCCCGTAGTGAAAAGAGGGATCCAACAGCTTTTCTTCCCGCAACAACTCCTCCACCTTTTCGGAAAAAGTGCGGTCGGAGGGACGGAATTCGTAGTTGGCGAGCGCCAGAGGGGTGCGGTCGCTGGCGCGGCAGACCCCGAAACGGACTCCGAACTGTTGCAGGTTCACGCAAATCCGCAATTCGGAATCCTCGAAATTGGAGATATTGGGGTTGATAACGCGCTCGGCGCAACGAATGTCCTGCCTCATCTTCGCGAGGATTATTCCCAGTTACCCTCGGTAATGGCTTCGGGCATGCTGCCCACCTTGATGCCGGGGTAGCGGTTGTATTTCTCGGCGGCGGCGATTTCGTTCACCACCAAGCGGTCGTCCATATTCTCAAGCAAATCCTCGAAAGGCACACGGGCTTCGAACACAGGCACCTGATAGCCGCTCTTGGTGATGAAACCGGCTTCCATGCTAATGGTCTTGCCGCTCTTGTTGAAAGGCACCTTGAACAGTTTGTCGAGGAAAGCGGCCTTGTCGGTTTCTTCCGGGAAAAGAATGGCGAAAGCGTTGTCGGTGAAGGTTTCACGGCTCACGATACCCAATTTCACCGCTTCTTCTTCGGTGAGGGAGTCGGGCACGGTACCGATCATCTTCACATAAGGAATCTCGCCGTTCTGCAGGAACAGGATGAGGCTGTCGGGCGTGGAGATATAGGAGTTAAAGGCTTTCTTATAGGCTTGTTGAACGGTGCGGATGTTCTTCATCTTCTCCACCAGACGTTCCGTGCGGATAGCTTTTTCCTGCTGGAACTTAACCGGTTGCATGATGCTGCGGTAGATGAGGATGGCCAATACAACGGCCACGACAATCAAAGCGACTTGGATGCCTAATTTTACGCTACGTTTCATTATACTCTCTTTTTTTTGTGCTGTAAACAATTTGTGCTGTACACAGCAACGATTTTCAGCGACGCAAATGTAGAAAAAAATAATGTAAGTTCGCGCTCGCATAATCCTAATATCCGTATTATGGAAGAAACCTTAAAGACCAAAGAGTGCTTCAAGCCCGGCACGATGCTCTATCCGTTGCCCGCCGTATTGGTGGGGTGCGGTGCGGGCAAGGAAGACTATAACCTCATTACCGTGGCATGGACGGGCATCCTCTGCACCGAACCTCCCATGTGCTATATTTCCGTGCGTCCCGAGCGTCATTCGTATGGATTGATAGAGAAATACGGCGAATTCAGCATCAACCTCACCACCTCCGCCTTGGCCAAGGCCACCGACTGGTGCGGCGTGAAATCGGGCAAGGACTTCGACAAGTTCAAGGAATGCGGACTGAAAGCCCTGCCCGGGGTTGCGGTAAAGGCGCCCGTGCTGGCGCAGTCGCCCCTCACCTTGGAATGCAAGGTGCGCCAATGCCTGCCCTTGGGTTCGCACCACACGTTTATCGCCGACATCGTGAACGTGCTGGCCGACAAGAAATACATGGATGCCGAAAGCGGCAAATTCGACCTCGAGCGGGCGGGGCTGCTGGTCTACGAACACGGACACTATTTCGAAACAGGCAAGGAAATAGGCCATTTCGGCTTCTCGGTGCGCAAGAAAAGCACGGGCAGGCCGCGCGCAAAAGCAAGGTAAACCCGAAATCGGGGGCAGGGTCTCGAAAAATTGGCTAAATTTGTCGGATTAAAGGAAAAAGACTTTTATGGATACCGTTCAGGTGAATCTCAATTCGGAGGTGGGGCGTTTACGCCGGGTGGTGCTGCACCGTCCGGGCGCGGAGTTGGAGCAGATGAGTCCTTCCACCATCCACGAGGCCTTATACAGCGATTTGTTGAACACGGAAGTGGCGCAGAAGGAATACCGGCAGCTGGAGGGGGTGTTGAAGGAGGTCTGCCCCGTGTTTTATATCGACGACCTCGTGGTGGAGGCGTTGCGCGGCAGCGCCGAGGCCAAGCGCTTCATTCTCGACTATTTAGGGGAAAATTCCGAAACGGAGGCGTGGACGAAAGAAAACCTTTCGGAAGAAGAATTGACGCAACGTTTGGTGGCGGGGGTTCCCGGAGGGCGTTTTAATCCTCTTTACAATCTGTATTTTACCCGCGATATAGGCGTTTGCTTCAACGCGCATTCCATGCCCGCCCACATGGCCACCCATGTACGCTCCCGCGAAATCCTGCTTGCGGATCTGGTCTACCGCTATCATCCCTTTTTCACGCAAAACGCCTCGCGCGTCAACCCGTGGGAAAAGGTGGACGCCGACACCCGTCTGGAGGGCGGCGACTTTCAGGTGTGCGACCGCAATGTGTTCGTGATAGGGCAGGGCGCACGTTCCAACCGCAAGGGCGTGCAGGCCTTCATTTCCGTCAAGCAGAAGGAATGTCCTTTGTTTTACGTGATTCTGCAGGACTTGCCTATGGTGCCGGAGTCGTTCATTCATTTGGACATGGTGTTCACCTTCCTGAGCCGCAGCCGTTGCATGGCCTACAAGCCGCTCATCATGGGGCAGAACCAATACGCCACCCGTTTGCTCAAGGTGGAGAACGGCCATATTTCCGAAACGGTTTTCGACACCATTTTCGATGCCTTGCACAGTCTGGGCTATTCCTACGAACCCGTTTTCTGCGGCAACGACGAGGGTTTCTACCCCGACCGCGAACAATGGCACAGCGGGGCGAATTTCTTTGCTTTCGCGCCCGGCAAGGTTATGGGCTACGGACGGAACACGCATACGATAGAGGCTTTGTCGAAGGCGGGTTTCGAGGTGGTGCCGGCCTGGGATGTGGTGAACGGAAAGGCGAAGGTGCAGGTGGAGAACGAAGACAAGCCCGTGGTGTATACGCTCGAGAGCGCGGAGCTGGTGCGGGGCGGCGGCGGTTGCCGCTGCATGACGATGCCGGTGAGCCGCGAGGATTTATAAGTTTGAAAAAGAGGAACCATGCGTGTCGGGGTGATTACTTTTCCCGGTTCGAACTGCGACGGGGATATGTTCCGTGTGCTTTCGGAGGTCTTGGAGCAGGATTGCGTGCGGTTGTGGCATAAGGAGGCCGATTTGAAGGGGTGCGACTGCGTGGTGCTTCCCGGCGGTTTCTCCTACGGCGACTATCTGAGGCCGGGCATCATCGCCCGTTTCTCGCCCGTGATGGAAAAGGTGGTGGATTTTGCGCGCAAGGGGGGCTATGTGCTGGGGGTCTGCAACGGATTTCAGATTCTCTGCGAGGCGGGGCTTCTGCCCGGAGCATTGTGCATGAACGAGGCACGGAAATTCGTTTGCAAGAATGCATATCTGAGGGTGGAGAACACCCAAACGGCACTTACGGCGGGCTGCCGCAAGGGGCAGGTGCTCAAGGTGCCGGTGGCGCACGAGGCGGGCCGCTATTTCGCCGACGGGAAAACGTTGAAAAAAATGCAGGAGAAAGGACAGATATTGTTTCGGTATTGCAACGGGAGAGGAGAGGTGAGCGCGGAGGCGAATCCCAACGGCTCGGTGGAGAACATTGCCGGCATCTGCAACGAAAAAGGCAATGTGTGGGGTATGATGCCGCATCCGGAACGTTGCGCCGAGGAGGTGCTCGGCAATACCGACGGGCGGATTTTGTTGGAGGGTTTGATGAAAACGATAGGAAAACGTTATGTTGGGGCTGCGGTATAGTGCGTGTGAGCGCGAGGCGGGGTGCGACGAGGCGGGGCGCGGGCCCTTGGCGGGGCCGGTGTTCGCCGCGGCGGTGATGTTCCCGCCCGATTACAGGCATCCCGACCTGAACGACTCCAAGAAGTTGAGCGAGAAGCAGCGGGAGGCGTTGCGCGAGGTGATTATGCGCGATGCCCTCACCTATGCCGTGTCGCGGGTGGAGCCGGAGGAAATAGACAGGATGAATATCCTGAACGCGTCCATTCACGCCATGCACTTGGCGCTGAAGGAGTTGAACCCGCAGCCGGAGTTCATCACGGTAGACGGCAACCGTTTCAAACCCTACGGAAAGGTGCCGCATGTCTGTGTGGTGAAGGGCGATGCGCTCTATCTGTCGATTGCGGCGGCCTCGATTTTGGCCAAGACCTTCCGCGACGACTGCATGCGCACCCTCGATGCGGAATATCCGCAGTATGGTTGGGCGGGAAACAAGGGCTACCCTACGGAAGCGCACTATCGGGCGATTCTGGAACACGGCCCCACGCCCTATCATCGCCGCTCCTTTAGATTATACAAGGAGTTGACGCTATTTTGA
>CAMWQD010000039.1 GCA_947176325.1 uncultured Bacteroidales bacterium
GAAGCGAACTTGGTATGCACATTGATAGCGCCGTTGATGGCCGCCGAACCATACAGCACCGAAGCCGCACCTTTAAGCACGTCTATCTGTTCCACATCGTCCATCGAAATCAGATTCCATGTAGGACGTCCCGCATCGGCACGCAACATCGGCATATTGTCGAGCAGAAGCATCACACGGCTACCCATACCCGAACTGAACCCGCTGCCGCCGCGCATCTGCGGTTCGTTGTCCACAATAGCCAGCCCCGCCACGTTTTTCAAGGCCTTATCCAGCGTGGTGACATTGTTTTTGGCTATCTGGTCTATGCTGACCATTTCGATGGACTGCACCGAATTCTTGCCGTCGCGCTCCACACGGCTGCCGCGAATCTTCACCTCCTGCATTTCCTGCGCCCGCGTGTCGAGCCCCACATTCAACACCTTCACTTCCTCCCCTTTGGAGAACTGCACCTTCACCTTCTTGTCCTGATAGCCGAGATAACGGAAATTGAGCTCGAATTCGGGCTTGTCGACGGCCAAGGTATAGTTGCCGTCTATATCGGCCACCGCACCAAGACCCGACGCTCCCACCACCGCCACTTGAGCCTGGGGCAGCGTCATCTTGTCGCTCACATCATAAATCTGACCCTTTACCACATAGTATTTCTGCGCCTGCAACGAAGCAAGCGGGAACAAGATCACGGAAAGAATAGCAATCAGTACGTTTTTTCTCATGCCGGCAACTTTGGTTCACCTACACTTTTTTGGTAAAAACACACGAAACTATGCGCACGGCCCTCAAAAAACAAGAAAGGTTTTGCTGAAACTTCAACAAAACCGTGTTGATTATAATATAAAAAACTGCGAACCAATAGCTTGCACACAAACTACCGATCCGCAGCTTTTTGACCGAAATACTTCGGCAACTAATACGTGAAAGTTCCGTGTTCGGACTCTATCGTCAACATCTTCTTGCTGCTGTTCTCGCAGTGGCCGATTATCTTGGCGTCGAGATTGAAGTAGCGGGCAATCTTGATGATGTCGGAAGCGATGCTTTCCTTTACATACAGTTCCATGCGGTGTCCCATATTGAACACTTGGAACATTTCCTGCCACGAAGTCTTGCTCTCGCCCTGAATCATAGAGAACACGGCGGGCGTGTCGAAAAGATGATTCTTCACCACATGCAGATTGTTCACAAAGTTCATCACCTTTGTCTGTCCGCCGCCCGTGCAATGGATAATGCCGTGGATGCTGGGGCGGTAGTTGTCCAAAATCGCCTTCACCACAGGCGCATAGGTGCGGGTGGGCGAAAGCAGCAACTGACCCACGTTCAGATTGTCCACGCCGCTGGGGTCGGTAAGGCTCTTGCTGCCGGCATACACCAGTTCGGCAGGCATCTGCGCATCGAAAGTCTCGGGATATTTTTCGGCATATTCGTGTTTGAGCACATCGTGACGCGCCGAAGTGAGGCCGCTGCTTCCGATACCGCTGTGGAAGCGGTCTTCGTAGGTGGTCTTGCCCGAAGCCGCCAAACCGATAATCACATCGCCGTCCTGAATACGCTCGCACGAAATCACTTCGTTGCGTTTCATACGCGCACTCACCGTGGCATCCACCGCAATGGTGCGGACAATATCGCCCATATCGGAGGTTTCGCCCCCTGCAAACGTAATATGGATGTGTTCCTGCGCCATATTGTCGCAGAATTCCTGCGTGCCTTCCACAATCTCCCGCAACACCTCGCCCGGAATGCGGTATTTGTTGCGTCCGATAGACGAAGTAACCATCATGTTGGTGGTGGCGCCCACACAGAGCAAATCATCCACATTCATCACCGCCGCGTCTTGCGCAATGCCTCTCCAAACCGAAAGGTCGCCGGTTTCTTTCCAATAGAGATAGGCCAGCACCGCCTTCGTGCCCACACCGTCCGAATGCATCACATTGCAATACGAGGGCCCGAACAGAGGCTTTTTGTTTTCGCCCATCACATCGGGAATAATTTTACAGAAAGAATTGGATACAATACCTTTATCTAAGTTGCTCACGGCTTTCCGCACATCGGTCTTCGAAGGCGAAACACCTCTTTTTTCGTATTTGGATTCTTCCATAATGATGAATTTTATATTGCTTTTCCGTGATTTACTTCGTTTCCACCACAATTTTCTGCGCCTCGGTGTCGATTTTGTAGGCTCCCAATTTAGACAGAGCCTCGCGGTTGAGGGTGATTTCGGCCGGGGATTCCTCCACGGTCACAAACTCGATACGCCCGATAATGAAGCCTCCCATTTTCACCTCCTTGAGTTGCAGACGCTGATTGGGCAACACCTCGCCATCCGCATTGAACGCCTTTTCCTTATTCTTGAAACTGTTCTTGCCTAAATTTCCCGCCTGCAGAAGCCGCATGGCCGCGTCCACGGTCAGAGTGTTGTACTTGGCCTTCTCTTCCACCACGGCACGCATACCCAAGCCATTGGCCACCACGCGGATTTCGGGTTTGCCCGCAGGGTTCAGGGTAAAGGGAATCTTGTCCGCCTCACCCATGTCGACCATACCTATCAACACACTCAGACTCCGGTTGCCGGAGGGGATGAAGTCTTCGCGCAACACGCTGAATTCGGTGCGGCGGTTGAGCTGGTGCGCCGCTTCGCGGGCATCGCCCTTGGGCAAGGTCTCTATAAATTCATCGGTCAGCACCACGCCCGAATCGAAAGCATATTCTCTGCCGTTGTAGACCGACACCATAGGAGAGATTAAGCGGCGCGGATTGCGGGCACCGTAACCCCTGGCCTGCAGACGCTCGCCGTCTATACCTCTCTGTATCAGATAATCGACCACCGCCTGCGCCCGATATTGCGAAAGCGAATCGTTGGTCATGGCCACGGGGCGCGAGTCGGTATGCGAAGCCAACTCGATAACCAAGCGGGGATTCTTTTCCAAAAGCACAATCAATCCCATCAACGAATCCTGATACTGGGGCTTAAGATCCCACTTACCCAAGTCGTAGAGGATTTCGGGCAGCACCACCGCTCCCTTCGGCACGGGTTCGAGCACAAAATCGTGTATGAAATCCTCGCTCGCCACCAAACCCACCGTGGTTTCGGTGCCTTCCGCGCCTAAATAGTTCTTCTTTTCCACCAACAACTTATAGGTGGTGTTTTCGTTAATCTGACCGGAACCGAATTCATAAAAACCCCTTTGGTTGGTGTTGGTGCTCACCAAGGAACCGTCGCTGCCGGCCAACGTGATTTCGGCGGCGGGCACGGGCTGCAAGGTAGCCTCGTTCGTCACCGTTCCCGAAATGGTGAAGAGCATATCGGGCAGATAGAAAGAATATATATCGTCGCTCCCGCGCCCGCCGCCCCGGTTGGAGCTGAACAGACCCTTGTTCTGGTCGGGCAGGAAGCATATTCCGAAATCATCGGCATGACTGCAAATGGGGTATCCCATATTCTCCACGCCGCCGAAACGTCCGTCGCCCTGCAAGGACGCCCGGAAGATGTCGAAGCCCCCCATGGAACCGTGGCCCGTGGAGGAGAAATAAAACAGCGTGTCGCCGCGCAGGAAAGGATAGGCCTCCTTAAACTCGGTGTTGATGCAGCCGGCACAGGGAACGGCCACTTTCGGAGCCCCCCCGGCCTCCGCCGAAGCCGCCTGCGGCATATCGTTCATATTGACAGGTTCGCCGAACTTGCTCCCCTCGCCCACCGCATACCAAATATCCAAATCGCCGTAGCCGCCCTCGCGGTTGGAGGCAAAATACAGACGCTTGCCGTCGGCGCTGATGCAAGGATGAATGAAATCGGCCACCGAATCGTCGCCAATCACCACATCTTCGGGATCGCTCCATGCCTCCCCGTCGAAAGTGGAGGTGCGGATGATGCAGCGGTTCCGCTTTTTCTTCTCGTTGCCGCAATAGGTGTAGTACATCGTGTTGCCGCCGTTGCAGAACGAAGCATCGCTTTCATTGGCCTGGGTGCTTGTCTTGCCGTTGGCATCTAAAAGTTCCGGCTCGCTCCAGCCGCCCTTGGCGTCTTGTTTGGAAACAAAGATATCGGAGAACCTCTGCCCCGTCCACGCATCGTTTTTCTTGCCGCTCACGCCCTCGCGGGTGGAGGAAAAGGCCACGATGTCGCCCTCGGCGGTATAATAGCGGGGATTCCAATCGCCCGCGTTGGTGTTGAGTTTGCGCACATTCTCCACTTGATAGCGGGAGGCCTGTGCGGAGGCCTGCGCCCCCCAACGGGCGGCACGAAGCCCTTGCTGCCCCGCGCTGTCGTCGGGAATATAGTCGAGATAGGTGCTGAAATTTTCGGCGGCGGCCTCAAAACCGCCTTCTCCGAGTTGCAGGTTTGCCAGACAGAAATATACCTTGGGTTCGGCCTTATGATAGCCGGCGCGTATGCAACGCTGATATTGACGGGCGGCCTGCTTGAGCTGTCCGCTGTTTCGATACGATTCGGCTATCTGAAAGAGAATACGGTTTTTCTCGTCGGGGTCGACATTCGCCTTCCGGCTCATCTTGGCGAAGGCCTTTTGATATTGGGTCACCGCCTCGTTATACATATGGTATTTGTAGGCTGTATCCGCCTTCTTGATCTGTCGGGTTTGAGCCTGCAAGTATCCTGTGCCCACAAGCGGAAGAATACTCAGGAGCACCCAAAGCCGAAATTTATATATGCCTGCGTCCATATCTTCAATGATTTGACCGACCTTGCGAATATACGATTTTTTTCACGGAGAACAAAAGGGGGCCGTCCTGAACAGGACGGCCCCCTTTCACGAAACTCTTTTATCTCAATCTTCTACCTCTAATTATTTCGTTTTGGCAAGCTCCTTGCGTTCCTTGCGGCGAAGCAAGGCGTAGGCGATAGGCGAAGCCACGAAAATAGAGGAATAGGTTCCGATGAGCACACCGCAGAGGATGCAGAACACGAAGCCCCGGATAACCTCGCCGCCGAAGATGAAAATCATCAACAAGGTGACGATGGTGGTGCCGGACGTATTGATGGTACGGGGCAGGGTGCTGTTGATGGCCGTATTCATATTGTCGCGGATGGAGCGTTTGGGATAGAGGCCCATATTCTCGCGGATACGGTCGAAAATAACCACGGTGTCGTTGATGGAGTAACCGATAATGGTGAGGATGGCCGCGATGAAGGCCTGGTCGATGTCTAAGGAGAACGGAAGCACGCCGTAGAACAACGAGAACAGACCGATGGAAATCAAGGCATCGTGAACCAAGGTTACCAGACCGCCCACACCGAACTGCCAACGCTTGAAGCGGATGGCGATATAGATGAAGATGAACACCAAGGCGATGGCCACGGCGATAAAGGCCGAGCGGGTGATGTCGATAGCCACGGCAGCCCCTACCACTTCCGAACTGATCTGACCGATGGATTTGTCTTCGGTGAAAATCTTTTCTTCCACAGGCTGCACGAAATAGCCCTTGCAGCCTTCGTACAGACGATGTTCTACATCTTCGTCCACCTCGCTGCCCGTTTCTTCGATACGGTATTTGGTGGTTACCTTCACTTGGTTGGAAGGACCGAAGGTCTTTACTTCGGGAGCGTCGCCGTCGAAAGCGTCGGTGAGGGTGGCACGCAAATCATTCGCGCTCACCACTTGGTCGAAACGAACCACATAGGTGCGGCCGCCGGTGAAGTCGATACCGAGGCTCAGGCCACGGACGCAGAGCGAAACGATGCAGATAAGGATTACGATACCCGAAGCGATGAAAGCGTATTTCCCTTTGCCGATGAAGTCGAAGTTGACTTTCGACAGGAAGTTTTCGGAGAACTTGTGGCTGAAGGTGATGTTGCGGTCTTTGTTCAACCAGCGGCTGAACACCAGACGGGTGATGAAAATGGAGGTGAACAGGGAGGTGAGGATACCGATGCAGAGCGTGGTGGCGAAACCTTTCACCGAACCCGTACCTACATAGAGCAGGATGATACCCGTAATCAAGGTGGTTACCTGACCGTCGATAATGGCCGAATAGGCGTTTTTATAACCGTCCTGAATGGCCATGCGGAGCGACTTGCCCGTACGGAGCTCTTCTTTCACACGTTCATAAATAATTACGTTGGCATCCACGGCCATACCCAAGGTGAGCACGATACCGGCGATACCCGAAAGGGTGAGCACCGCACCGATGGAGGTGAGCACGCCGAAGATGAAGAACATATTGACCAACAAGGCGAGATTGGCCACCCAACCGGCCCTGTTATAGAATATGTACATATAGACAAGGATGAGCAGGAAGGCCAAAAGGAAGGAAACCATACTGTGGTTGATGGATTCCTGACCGAGCGAAGGCCCTACCACGGCTTCCTGCACGATGTTGGCGGGAGCGGGCAACTTACCGGCCTTGAGCACGTTGGCCAAGTCCTGACCTTCTTCCACGGTGAAGCCGCCGGTAATGGACGAGCGGCCTCCGGGAATTTCCCCGTTGACCGTAGGCCACGAATAGGCCACATTATCCAATACAATCGCAATCGAACGGCCGATGTTGTGACCGGTGAGGTTTTTCCACACGCGGGCGCCTTCGGTATTCATGCTCATGCTGATTTCCACGCCGCCGTTCTGACCGAAATCCTGACGGGCATCGGTGATGACATCACCGCCGAGGGGAGCGCGGCCGTCGCGGGTGCTCACTTTCAGAGCCACGAGCGAATAAATATCGGTATTGTTCTGAATGGGTTTTACCGACCAAACGAACTTGACGTTGCGGGGGAATTTGGAGGAAGCCTGCTCGAGCATACGGTCTACCTTTTCCATATCCTTGGCGCGGGCATAGCCCACAACCGGCCCCTGACGCTGTTCGTCGCCTTGGAAAAGCGTAGGCATCAACACCGCGAAAAGAGGATTCTGCGCCTGCCATTGCGCGGCATCGAGACCTTCTTCGGAGGTGGTGCCGTTGTTGTTCAACTGCGCCAAAAGCTCGTCTTCGGCCTTGGTGGCGGAATCTTTCACAGTTTCCTGTTCGGCTACCGTGGTTTCGGTTTCAGCCTCGCCCTGCAGGTTCTGCACCGACACCAAGTAGGTGTTGGCTTCCTGCAGATAGGGAGCCAATTCGCTGAATTCGTAGGTTTCCCAAAATTCGAGCTGGGCGGTTCCCTGCAGAAGCTTGCGCACACGGGCGGGGTCTTTCACACCGGGCAATTCCACCAAGATACGGTCGGTCTGCGCCAATTTCTGAATATTGGGCTGCGCCACACCGAATTTGTCGATACGGGTACGGAGAATCTGATAGGTGCGGTCGAAAGCGCCGGAGGCCTCCTTGCGGACGGCGGAAAGCACCTCTTCGTTGGTGGAGGTGGCGCTTACGTCTTTCATCTCGAAACTGAAGATAGCGGCCATTTGGGCGTTGGGATCCTTTTCGTTCCATACACGGCCGAACACATCCACGAAGTTGGTGTTGGGCTCGGTGCGGTTCACAATCACCGCCTCTTCCATCACACTATTAAAGAAAGGATCTTCGCTGAAGCCTGAAAGAGCGCGTACCACATCGGCGGTGGAAACCTCCATCAACACGTTCATACCGCCGCGCAAGTCCAAACCGAGGTTCAGTTCGCGGGCCTTGCATTCCTTGTAGGTATATTTGCGGATGAGGATGTTGTATACCACCTCGTTGCCCACCGAATCAAGAAAATACTGATGTTTGCGGTTGAAGATCGAATCGTAGAGGAAACGTTCGACAACTTCGTTGCCCTGCGCCAAAGCCTGTGCTTCCACAGCCGTATTCTGCGCGGCGAAAGCATCGGCCTTCTTGTCCACTTTCCGCGCGAAGAACGTGAAGGAAAGCTGAAACAAGCAAATAATAGCCAAGGTTATCGCAAAAAACCTGATAACACCCTTGTTCTGCATAACTATATACTGTTTATGTTGTTAAAAATCGTGCAAAAAAGCCTGCAAAGATACGATAATTTTCATAATGCCCGGTGTTCGGTCATTTCGCCGCGCAGGGGACGGGCCAACATTTTACAACTTTGGGCATAGGAAAGCCCCTTGCCCAAGACATACATCATCTTGGCCACCGCCGCCTCCGTGGTCATATCGCGGCCGTCGACCACGTCGCAGTCTTGCAGGAGCGTGCTGGCGGCATATTTGCCCATTTCCACGCTGCCCTCGGCACATTGCGTAACATTGAGCACGGGGATATGAAGCTTTTTCATGAGCTTGATCCATTGTTCGAATTCGCGGCACGAGGGCGCGTTGCCCGAGCCGTAGGTTTCGAGCACCACCCCGCGGAAACGCGAGAAGAACGAAGATTCGAGACAGAAAGGACAGCCGGGATAGAGCTTGAAGATAAAGATACGGTGTTCGAGCTCGGATTGCAGACGGAAGCCCTCCTGCGTGGATTTGGCATGAATCCGGTTGAGCTTGTCCGACCACTTCACGTGCACGCCCGCCTTGGCCAGAGCGGGGAAATTGGGGCTATGGAAGGCCGTGAAACTTTCCGCACTGTATTTGGTGATGCGGTTGCCCCGATAGAGACTGTCGCCGAAGCACACGCACACCTCCCGCACCTTGGCCCTGCCCTGTTCGTCGACGGCCGCGGCCATTTCGATAGAGTTGACCAAATTCGCCTTTCCGTCGCTGCGGAGCACGCCCACAGGAAGTTGCGAACCCGTAAGGATAACAGGTTTATCGAGATTCTCGAGCATGAAACTGAGCGCGGAGGCGGTGAAAGCCATGGTGTCGGTGCCGTGCAGCACCACAAAACCGCTGTAACGCTTGTAGTTGTTGCGGATTACGTTGCCGATTTCGTTCCACCTCTCGGGCCCCATATCCGAAGAATCAATCAGATGCGGGAAACTATAGGCCGAAATATCCACATCGAGGTTGTCCAAATCGGGAATGGACTCCTTGAGCCTTTCGAACTTGAAAGGGGAAAGAGCGCCCGTCTGCGGATCCTGTATCATGCCGATAGTTCCGCCCGTATATACTAACAGTATCTTTCTCTTGGCTGTCATTTTACATCAATCTTTCCGAACAGACTGCAAAGGTATGAAAACGATAGAAAATATTTGTACCTTTGCAAGATTGCGTATGCCGCGCCACCGTGGCGGCTTGCAGACAAAGAAAAAAAATCAATTAAAAACATAAAACCATGGAATTACCTTTCGCAGAATCTTGGAAAATCAAGATGGTGGAGCCTATCCGCA
>CAMWQD010000040.1 GCA_947176325.1 uncultured Bacteroidales bacterium
TGAGCCTACGGGAAATCTCGATTTGGAGACCTCCGAAGAAATCATGAAACTGTTGGTGGATATCAGCCATAACGGCTGTGCGATGCTCGTGGCTACTCACGACTTCCTCATCATCTCCAAATATCCCTCCCACATCTTAGTCTGCAAAGACGGCACGGTGGTGCACGAGGATTTATAAATCCTCCAAAATCTTACATACGGAATCGTAATCTTTCGACGTCATCAATTTGATTTTCGTCGGCTTGAAATTGGGGACACCCCGAAAGAAACCGGGGTAGTGGATTTTCATTTCCTGCGCCGCCACCCGTTCTCCCTTCAGTTCGATTTCCTTGCGGAACAATTCCAGACATACCGATTTCCGCTCTTCCAAAGAGGGCGAAGTCTGCGAGAAAATCCACGGATTGCCGATGGCCGCCCGCCCGATAAGCACTCCGTCCACGCCATAATCGTTTTTGGCTTGCAAGGCCTTTTGTACGGAATCGATGTCACCGTTGCCGAATACGGGAATTTTTATCCGAGGGTTGGCCTTCACCTTGCCGATAAGCGTCCAATCCGCTTTCCCCGCATAGAGTTGCGAGCGGGTGCGTCCGTGAATGCTGATGCCGGCAATGCCCACGTCCTGCAATCTCTCCGCCACCTCCACAATCGGCTTGTTGCTTTCGTCCCAACCCAAGCGCGTCTTTACGGTGACAGGCAGGCCGAAAGCCTCCATAGCCCGCACTACGGCGCCCGTAAGACGTACCATTTTCGGAATATCCTGTAGAATGCCCGAGCCCGCGCCCCGACTCACGATTTTCTTGACGGGACAGCCCCAGTTGATGTCGATGAAGTCGGGTTTCTGTGCGGCGGCGATTTCGGCCGCCCCCCGCAGACTTTCTTCGTCGCTGCCGAAAATCTGAATGCCTATCGGCCGCTCTTCGGGCAGAAAAGACATCTTGCACAAACTTTTGGCGGCCTGCCGCACCAAGGCGTCGGACGAAATGAATTCGCTCACCGTTACATCGGCGCCGAATCTCTTGCAGATACTGCGGAAAGGCGCATCGGTCACCGCCTCCATAGGGGCGAGCCAAAGCGAGAAATCACCAAAATCCACGGTTTAGCCCTGTTTCTCAATCTCCCGCACCCGCGGCAAGATTTCGTTCCACTTTTCTTTGTCGAGTTTGGGCCCCACCACTTTCACCACTTCGGTGGCGATCATCGAAGCGATATCGCCGCAGGTCTGCGTGGAGAGGCCTTTGCTTTTGCCGTAGAGGAAGCCCGCCGCATAGCTGTCGCCCGCACCGTTGCTGTCGATACGGTTCACCTTTTCGGCGGTGATGGTATGGAGTTTGCCGTTGTCCATCACGATGGAACCCCGCGAACCGAGTTTCACGATAGCCGTAGGCACCTGTTTGGCGAGAATGGAGAGCGCCTCCAATTCCTTCTTGTCGGTATAGGCCAAGGCTTCTTCTTCGTTGGCGAAGACGATATCGACACCCCGGTTCAGAATCTTGTGCAGGAAATTACGATGCTCCACCACCACATTATAGCTGGCCAAGTCGAGCGACACCTTCAGCCGGGCTTCTTTGGCCAAGGCGATGGCACGTTCCATAAGCTCGTAATTCTGCACCAAATATCCCTCAATATGCAGATAGCCGTAGCCCTCGAACATATCGGGGCGCAAGTCTTGGGCCGCCAGCGTGGAGGCCGCGCCCAGGAAAGTGGCGAAAGTGCGCTCGGCGTCGGGGCTCATCAAGGTGATGGCCGTGCCGGTGGGAATGGTCGAGTAGGTGAAGTGCGGCGTGATGCCGTGCTCCTTGAGGTCTTGCGTATAGAATTCGCCGCGCGGGTCGTTCTTGCCCGTGCAGCCGATAAAACCGCAGCCTCCGCCCAGCGACGCCACGGCGGAAATGGTGTTGGAGGCCGAACCGCCCGAAGTCAAGGTCGGGTTTTCGTTCTTGAAGTAAGAGAGAATCTTGCCGGCCCGTTGCCAATCCACCAACGTCATGCTACCCTTGGGCAACTGCAAATCCACCAGAGCCTCGTCCGAGGGCAGGTGGTAAATCATATCCACCAAGGCGTTGCCGATACCTAAAATCTTGTTTTCCATACGTGCGCTCTTTTACTTCTCCAAAACTTGCATGAACTTCTCCCTCCACAGGTCGGGCATATCGAACGAACCCTGCCGCACGGCATCGTAGGTGGAAAGCACGCCGTAGGAGTCGGCATGAATGTCGCCGGTGCGGGCATTGACGATATGCTGGGTGATGCCGATACTGCGGTTGCCCACTTTGGTGACGCGGGTGTCCAGCACCACTTCGTCGTTCCGAAGCACCTGCTTGCGGAAATTGGTTTCCAGATGCACCATCACCACACTCTTGCCTTTGGGATCCATATCGGGAATAAGGGATGTGAGCAGGGCAAAGCGTCCCGTATCGAACCACTCGGCATAAATGGCATTGTTCACATGCCCGTAGATATCAATGTCCGTGAAACGGATCTGCAAGGGTAGTTTCATCGTGAAATTATCGTACAATCACCAATTTGGAGGAGAGGTTGACGTTTTCACCGCGCAGGGTGACGAAATACAGGCCCGGAACGAGGTTCTGCAAGGGCAGTTCGATGCGGGTGTTTCCGGCTTCCGTACGTACGTTGCCGAGATCCAGCACACAGGCTCCGGTATGGTTCAACACCTGAACACGCACCAAGGCGGTCTTTTCGGCGGTGAAGGAGATTTCGGCACGATCCTTGGCCGGATTGGGACGGAGCGTGAGCTTCTCTGCCTTTTCCGTCTTTCCGTTGGCGGCGTTCTCGCGGGTGTCGAGCATAATTATCACACTGTCGGCATATTTGCCGTCGTGACGATAGAATTCCTGTCCCTGCGATACAAAGTTGATGTTACCGGCACCGAATTTGCTGTTGATGCCGTCGCCCGATTTGTCGTAGACGGTAAGCACATAGCAACCTTTCTCCAAGTTCATCGGCACGCTGTTGACACTGGTTCTGTTTGCACTCAACTCTTTGTACGGGCCTCCGGTGTAGAGTACGGTGTCTTTGTCCGTATCGCGGAACTTCCAGGTGATATCCTCGCCATAGCGGTCCTGCACCACGTTGAGGGTAACGTCCGCATTATGGGTGAAGGCGTAGTTGACGAAAAGGGTTGCCGTGACCGTGGAGGTGGCATCGGCGGGATAAGTTTCGCCGTTCACCGACTTCACTTTGATTTCCACGGTTTCCTCACCATTGGTTCTGGCGGCGAATGCATCGGTGATAACGCGGACCGACTCTCCGGCCTTCAATATGGAATCGGCTTGGTACGTATATTCGGTATTTCCCCAAGAGGTTTGAATGGAGAAGGTTACTTCCGATATATCCTTGCCTACCTGGTTTTTCAAGGTAAATGCAGCCTTGCCGGCCAAAGCGCACGAATACGAAGGAAGCGTCTCCATATTGCTGAGACTGACTACGGTTTCGGGAGCGTTGACATGCGTGAGTTCGGGTTCGCAGGCACTGAAGATTTCGGATTGGGATTCGGCTACGAACACCACGAAATTCGTATTGAGAAAATCGAGGGGAATGTTCTTGATGGATTCGGGAAGATTCCATTCGTAGGAGCGGGTGATGAGGGAGTCTTTGCCCACGGGGGTCACGATATCGCCCTCGATAGGCGTGAGCATATCGCGCAATACGTGCAGATGGCGGTAGAGGCCGTCTTCGGTAACTTGTTCGGGGTTATAGTCGTTGTAGTCTGTTTGTGTGGTAATGATTTCATCCTGCGTCATGGCCACGTGGATATGGTTGGAGGTAGTGCCCGAAACCGCTCCGGTATAGTAGAGTTGCACGGTGAGCTTGAGTTTGCGGGTAGTCCAATCCAATTCTCCTTTGGCTGCGATGTTCACATACGAATCCATGGCGAAAATATCTTGCATGTAATTGTCCCAGTCTATTTCACGAGAACTGCTGCCCCCCATTTCGTAAGAAGTGCCGAATTTGTGGCGGTTGAGGACAGCGGCAGGGAAGCCCGAAATCTTGAACGTTCTCAACAAAATGTCTCCGTCGGTAGTTCTCAGGTCGAGTTCTTTTGAGGTTGTGGGAACGGCATACTGGCCGGCATGAATATTGATGGCGAAGAGTTTACCGGGATATTTCTTGAGCAACACAGCCTCGGCATGGTGCCCGTCGGGACAGAAGCCGCAATGGATACCTGTGTATTCTTCTATCACGGCTTTGCGTTTTGAGGGTTCTTTGCTCACAAAGACCTCCTGCGCCTGGGCAATGGCCAAGAGCGGGAAAAGTAAAGCCAATAAACCAAAAACCTTTTTCATGGTAGTATGATGTTAGTTGTTATTTACGTCTTCTTCAGACTTGCGAATATACGAAATTTTACGGCGAACGGAAAGGGGAACAGGTAAATCCGAGGAGACTTTCTCCCCGCATAATTCGCGAATCACCACCGAAGCGCACAGGCAACCCGCTATGGAGGGCATATACGAGACCGTTCCCACCCTCGATTTCTTGTTTTCCTCGTCCTGCACCTCGCATACGGCCCCTTCGCGTATCCTTTCGGGCGAAAAGACGCTCTGTATGCCTGTATATACGCCCAGTTTATGCAGACGTTTGCGCAAGACGTCGGCCAAGGGGCAGTTGTAGGTCTGCGAGATGTCGCAGACGGTAAGTTGCGAGGGGTCGGTCTTGCCGCCGGTGCCCATGGCGCTCACCACCCTCAAACCCAAATGCGAACAATGATAAAGCAGGTAGATTTTGGGCGAGAGGGTGTCGATGGCATCCACCACATAGTCGAATTTTTCGCTTTGAAGCAAATCGACCATAGGTTGATCCTTGAGATAGCGGCAGACGATGTCGAGTTTGAGGGCGGGATTGATGTCGAGCAGGCGTTCCCCGATTACCTCGGCCTTAAAACGCCCCATCGTGGAATGCAGGGCGGGAAGCTGGCGATTGAGATTGGATGCGTGCAGACGGTCTCCGTCCACAATCACCATACGTCCTACCCCCGCGCGGGCGATGCATTCGGCGGCATAGGCTCCCACTCCGCCCAGACCTATCACCAACACCGAGGCACGGCGCAAGGCATCCACCGCCTCGCTTCCCAATAAAAGACGGGTGCGCGACTGCGGATCTTCCTCGGCGCAGGCCTGTTTCTGTTCGTCGCTATTCATGAATGCCCGATTTCTCAAAGAGTTTCTTGTCGTCCAATACCTTCACGGCGCGTTCAAAGGCTTCGTCCATTTCGCAAGCCACTTGGTAGTAGTATTCCGAACCATAGAGACGCTGTGCCAAAAGAGCCTTGATCTGCACACGCAGATAGCGGTCGGAAATGCGGGCGTACTCTTCCTGCGCCGCGTCTTCTTCCTGCGCCTTTTCATTCAGCCATGTTTTCATCCTTTCTTCATCCCATAGCACCCGCGCCATATAATCGGTATAGCTTCCGGGGGTTTTGAGCGTGGTATCTGCCTTCATTTCCTTGAGCATATTCTGCAGGAATTCATCGGCGCGGCTTTGTCTGAAATTGATGTGCTGCACGCCGTTGTCCTGCGCAAAGGCATAGAAATCGGTCATGAAGGCATCGTCCACCTCAAAGTTTTTCTTGAAACTCTTGAAGTCGGGATAGCGTTGCAGGAGGTCGGCACGGCGGGTGTCGAGGGTTTGCATGACGAATTTGTTGAGAATGTTCTTGCTGCGCAGGGCGATATAATAATCTCCGGCGCGTTGGGTGTCGACGGGTACGAAGATGTCGGGCACAATGCCGCCGCCTCCGTACACCGCGCGGCCTCCCGAAGTCTGAAAGCGCAGGGAGTCGGGCAGCTTGATGGAGTCGGGGTGAATCATCTCGCCGTGCTGATAGCGGTTCATGATGTCTTTGTAGTAGGCGTCGAGGCCGTCTTTATAGGGTTTCTGTATGCAGCGGCCCGAGGGAGTGTAGTAGCGGGCAATGGTGAGCCGCACATTCGATTTGTCGGGCAGATCGAACGGTCTTTGCACCAATCCTTTGCCATAGGAGCGCCGTCCCACCACAAGCGCGCGGTCGAGATCCTGCAGAGCCCCCGATACAATTTCGCTGGCCGAAGCCGAGCCCTCGTCTATCATCACCACCATACGCCCTTTCGTAAACGAGCCGTTGGCTTTGGAACGGAATTCCTGACGGGGTTGTGCCTTGCCCTCCATATAGACGATAAGTTTGTCTTTGGGCAGGAACTCGTCGGCCAGATCCACGGCGATATCTAAATAGCCGCCCGTATTTCCCCGCAAATCGAGAATGAGATTCTGCATGCCCTGCGCCTTGAGTTCGGCCAAGGCCTGCTTCACCTCCTCGGCGCTACTGCGGGCGAAACGGTTCAATTGGATATAGCCGTCCCGCTTATTGACCATGAAGTAGGTGCTTACGCTGTTGATAGGGATTTTGTCGCGAATGATCTCGAACACGATTTCGCCTTCGTGTCCGTGGCGAATCACGCCTACTTCCACTTTGGTGCCTTTCTTGCCGCGCAGATTCTTGAATACAAAATCGTTGGTGGCGTTCTTTCCCGTGGCGTCGAGGGTGTCGATCCGTACGATACGGTCGCCCGAAAGCACACCCACCTTTTCGGAAGGGCCTCCGGAAATCACCTCCACCACCACGATGCTGTCTGCGTGAATCTGAAACGAAACGCCGATGCCGTCGAAATTGCCCACCAAAGGTTCGTTGGCCTTTTCCACTTCTTTGGCGGGAATGAAGGCCGAGTGCGGGTCGAGTTGTTCGAGCATCTCCACGATGCCTTTCTCCACAATGGGCGACATGTCGATGTCTTCCACGTAGGCGTAGCGGATCATCTGCAGGAGTGTGCCCATTTTGTTCTCCACCAAATTCGGACTGTTGTGTGGCAGAGGCTCCGCAGCGTTTTTGTGGGTTCGTGTCTTCTCCTGGGCGTGGAGGGACGCGGGAACAAGGCTTGCCGTTGCCAAAACCGAGCAAGCTATCAACGAAACCGGAAATCTGAAAAATCGCATGGTTCGTAAATTTTTTACAAAGGACAAATGTAATGGAATTCGGATAGATTTGGTCTTTGCGCTCAACTTTTCGTATCTTTGTAGGTTTGCCATGCAGAAAAGAAAGCATATCATACTACTTTTAGGTATTCTCCTTGCGGGAACGGCCACGTGTTTCACGCCTTCGCAGGCGAGGGTGCGGACACGGACAACCGCCCCCGTCCATGCCGTTGCGGACACCGCGGGCGGCAGGGCGGAGAAAGTGGCGCCGCAGGTGCGGCACATCAGCCGCGAGGACAGTATTTCCAACCGGTTGGTGGAGGAATTTTTCCTTTCGGGACAGTTGAGGTTTTTCGACAAGAACTACCGCAAGGAACAGGACAGCGCCGCGGCGGCGAGGGTGCAGGAGAGAGCTTCGTTGGGAGGCGACATTCCCTACTACAACGAGGCCGATTCCGTCTACAAGGCTCGTTTGGAAAGCCTCAGCGAAGGCCTTGTGGTTAAGCTTCCCTACAATCAGAAAGTGCGCAACTACATCGACGTATATGTGAACAAGCGTCGCCAGCAGGTGGATGTGATGTTGGCGCTGTCGCAATACTATTTTCCTGTGTTCGAGCAGGCTATGGAACGCAACGGTGTGCCGCAGGAGCTCAAGTATCTCGCCATCATCGAGTCGGCGCTCAATCCGAGGGCGGTGTCGCGGGTAGGGGCTTCGGGGCCGTGGCAGTTCATGTATCAGACGGGCAAGATGTATGGCCTGCAAATCAGTCAGACCGTAGATGAACGGCTCGATCCGGCCAAGGCGAGCGATGCGGCGGCCCGTTATCTCAAAACCCTCTACGACAACTTCGGCGATTGGATTTTGGCTATCGCGGCCTATAACTGCGGCCCGGGCAATGTGAACAAGGCTATCCGCAAGGCGCAGGGGAAAACCGATTTCTGGCAGATTTATCCTTTCCTGCCGCGCGAAACCCGGGGCTATGTGCCGGCTTTCATCGGAGCCACCTATGTAATGAACTACTACAAGGAATACGGTTTCGAGGAACCCCTCAATTTCCCCCTTCTCACCGATACCCTGATGATTGAGCAGGATTTGAACCTGAATGTGGTGGCCGAGAAACTGGATATTCCCATTCAAGTGATTCGCGATCTCAACCCCCAATATAAGCGGGATGTGATTCCGGGCAACACCGATTACTACAGTCTGCGGCTTCCCGTCAACTTTGTCGTGAAGTTCATGGAAAACGAAACGGACATCTTTGCCGATTCGGCCAATGTGATTCCCGCCACGCCCGTCCGCTTCCCCTATCGGGTGCAGCGAGGACAGACCCTTTCGGGCATCGCCTCGAAATTTCATGTGAGCGTGGCGCAGATTAAGGAGTGGAACAATCTGAATACCACTACGATATTTCCCAATCAGATTCTCTACATCTACACCGACGACCGTCCCGTAAAGAACGGATCTTCCTTGCGTTTCCCCGCCGACCAGGCCGCTGTGTCTTCTTCGGGAAAGGTGAATATGACCACCACGCGGCCGCGCGACAACACACCGGTGAGCAAGAGTCCTTCGCAAATCGAAATGGAAAAGCATAAAACGTCCTATCACACGGTGAAAAAGGGCGAAACCCTCTATTCCATTTCCAAGCGTTATCCGGGTTCCACGGTCAACGGCATCATCAAGAGCAACAATCTGAACAAAAAGGGCATCATCTATCCCGGGCAGGTTCTGGAGGTAAAACAGTATTAGCGTTGCCATGAAGCCCTTTCGCAGTTTCTTATTCTTAGCGGGAATCGTGTTAGTGCTTCTGCTGGCCGACATTCTCGGCAGACGTGCAGGCTACGAGGGTTTCTTGAACTTGCGTACCGAAAGGGTGGCGTTGTTTTCGCAAGGCCGCTGGCAGGGACTTTGGCAGGGGCGTGGAAAGATGTGGGCGCAGGAAGAAGATCGCGAGATATTGA
>CAMWQD010000041.1 GCA_947176325.1 uncultured Bacteroidales bacterium
GTCTTGCAACTGGTCGATACGTGGGGAGGACACCTGTGCCATCCATTGTTTAAAGGGTTCCGCTTTAGGGGAGGGAATGGATTGGATGATACGGAAGATGCCTTCGCTTGTTGCAAAATTCGTTTTTTGTTTGCCTCCCGCGGTTTGTACCGAAAGGGGGGTGACAATTTGTCCCCACCCTTTGGCAAGGATAGGGTCTCGTTGTCTCATTTTTTTGAGGTAATCTGTTGGATTTGCGCTGTCGGTCAGCACCTCCACCACATCCACAATGGAGAAATACCACTTTTCGTGTTCATCATCCCATACGGTACGCACCTTCCTGTCTTCGAATAACTTTAAGGCTTCTCTCTTTGTCATGGCAAATACTCTTTATAGGTCTATATCCTCTCCATGCACGCTTGGGGTACCCAGCCGCGGGAGCCGTTCTTCACGCGGATTTTGACAAAGTTGCCGGCTTGATCCTCAATCCGCACCTTACTGCCCTCGTGCAGAATGAATTTGGTTTCGCCTCTTTCCTGCGGGGAGGCCTTCACGTTCACCGAAGCCTGCATCACCACCGCCGTATCGGCATGCAGGATGCGGTATTGTCCCGTGGCGAGAATCATGCCGCCGCAGAAGAGCAACGCGAACAGCAGGGCGAGGAAGAATCCCGCCCGCTTGCCGTCGGCCCGCTGCGTTTGCAGATACACCCCGCAGCAGACAAGGCACAGGGCGAAAGCGAGGATAATCACCCACGCCCATGTCTTGAGCGAAAACATGCCGCAGAGTTTCTCCCACCACGTATAGATGAAGATTTGGGGCAGGGGGTTGAAACGGTCTAAAATCTTGCCCTCGGCCAAGGCGAGGTTGCCTTGTATGTCGCGGTTCGAGGGCGAGAGGCGCAAGGCTTTCTCGTAGTAGAGAATGGCGTGCGGGTAGTCTACCAGGCGGTAGTAGGTATTGCCGAGGTTATAATACACTTCCCACGACTCATAGCCTTGGTTCAGTGCGGTTTGATAGTGTTTGGCGGCCAAGGCGTAGTCTGCTTTCTCATAAGAGCGGTTGCCTTCCACAAAGGCGTTTTCCCACATCCTGAGGTTCTGCGCCTGTGCCGGGAACACGCTCCACAGCAGGCAGACAAGCGCGAAGCACGGGTATATCTTTCGTATCGTTTTCATAATCACCTTTATTTTATCGCGCCCACCATTTTATATACGGCATCGAGGGCTTCGTCATAGAGTTTCTTCATCTGCGCCGCATCGTGGGCGCCGGGGGCGAAACGGGCCTCCTCGCAATGCGAGAGGGTTTGGATGAAGCTGTCGGTGAGGGCGGGTTCAATCTGCCGTTTCTCCAGTTCTGTCCGCACGTTGTCCATGGAAAGGTCGGCGGTGGCGATATTGAGTTTGCCCGACAGGAATCCCCACAATGCCTGCGAGATTTCCACATGGAATTCATCGCTCTTGTTCTCGTCGAGGAAACGGGCGGCCTTGCGCAAGCATTTCTTCGCTTCCTTGGCGGCCTTGCGGTTTTTCATGCCCGCCACATCGGCCTGCAACTTGCGGTTGCGGGAGAGTGCCATCAAGACGGCGGCGAAAAGCAGCGCCTCGCAAACCAGACAGAGCCAAAACAGGCTCGAGAAGAGGAAATTTTTGCCTGTGGCTTTCCACGAGGGCACGCCGGTCTGAATGTAGGCGATGTCTTGCCCGTGCGTCGGCGCGCCGTTGGAAGCATGCGTGTAGGCGGCGTCCTTGCCCGCTTCTATCTCCAACACGATTTCGTTCACCCGCTTTTCCATATATTTTCCTGTGGAGGGATTGAAGAACGAATAGGAGAAGGCGGGAATCTTATAGGCTCCCGCATGACGGGGCACAACGATATATTCGAAAGTGGCCGAGCCGCTTATGCCGTCCTCGTCTACGGTTTTCCGATGCGACACACGGGGTTCGTAGACTTCGAAATCGGGCGGAAACTGCACCAGCGGCGCATGAATCATCTCGATATTGCCCTTGCCCGCCACGGTGAAGGTGAAGGTGAGGGCATCGTTCACCTTGGGCTTCTGCGTTCTGTCGTAGTCGAAAGAAAGGGTGTATTCGCCCACCAGACCGTCGAAGGAGGCGGGGCGGTTTTCGTCGGGCAGGGGTCTTGCCTGAATCCGAATGCTTTGGGAACGGAGTTCTTTCTTAACCAATTCGGTGGGCGAGCCGAAGAAATCATCTTCGAATATATCGAAAATGCTGCGGCTCTGACGGGCGCGGCGGGGTGCCTGCACCTGTGCCACCGCCTCCACCTCCAAGGGTTCGAGCGTGTGGGAGCCGGCTTGTTGGGCAAAGAGCGCCACCTTGCGTATGTCGGCCGACACGAATTGCTTGCCGTTTATGTTCTCCTGCCGTTGGCTCTGCGGATCCACTTGCAGTTCTTCGGTCCAAAAACCTTTGTTGGAGGGCGTTTTATAGATGCTGTACTGCTCCACGGGAATGGAGGTGTAGATGCGGTAGGTAAGTAGCACTTGTTCGCCCACATAGGGTTGGCGGTTGCTCACGGAGCCTTTGATATAGAGGTCTTCGCCGTTCACCGAAGCGGACGTGCGTTCCCGGCGGCTGTCGGAGCGGTCTGTCCCCTGTGTCTGCGTTTGCGCCTGTTGCGGAGCGTCGGTGACGGTGAGGGTGAAAGGTTCTGAATAATAAGTGGTTCCTCCCACCTCGATAGAGGCCTTCCCGAAATCGTAACTGCCGGCTTTGGGGGCGCGCAGTTGGTAGGTGTAGGAAAGGGTGAAGCTTTGCGACTGCTTTCCGTTCACGAACTGAAAGCTGCTCGACTGCGATTGGGCGGGGCCGAAAAGAATGTCGAGCCCTTTGAACGCGGGGGCTTGAAAGTTTTTCGAACCCCGCGTGTTGATAGCGTAGCTCACCTCAAACGCCTGTCCCGCCGCCACACGCGCCGGGGCGCGGAGGCTCAATACGGGTTCTTCCTGCGCCTTTGCGCCGCAGAACAGCGAGCCTGCCGCAAGCGCCACCGCAAGGAACAGGCTCGATAGTTTAGTCTTCATAGTATCGCTCTTTGCCAACTTTACCAATCTTTTTCAACGGGAGAGCCTTTGCCTCGGTTCTCCTCTTTCTTGATTTTTTCCAAGGTGTTCTTCTCTTGGTTCTCCAACGCCCTCAAAATCCTTTCGGCATCCTGCTCCTTCTGCTTTTGCCGCTGTTGTTGCTGCGGGCTTTGCTGTTGCCGGGAATTGTCGGGATTCTGCTGTTGCTGTTGTTGCTGCTGTTTGTCCTTGTCTTTATCTTGTTGGTTCTGCTGTTGTTGCTGTTGGTTTTTGTCTTGGTTCTTGTTGTCTTGATCCTTATTGTCCTTGTTCTGTTGGTTTTGCTGCTGCTGTTGCTGTTGTTGCAGCATCTTCTGCGCGTAGGCCAGGTTGTAGCGGGAGTCGTTGCGGCCGGGTCTGTTCTTCAAGGCCTCCACATACGCGTCAATCGCCTTTTGGTAGTCTTGGCTCTGCATATAGGCGTTGCCCATGTTGTGATAGATGTCCGCTTTCTCGTCTTTGGAAAGGGAGGGGTTCTGCAAGGCGTTCTGATATTGCGCCGCCGCTCCCTCGAAGTTCTCCTGTCGGTATTGGGTGTTCCCTAAATTATAGTGCGCCTTGTAGTAGGTGCTGTCGTTGGCCAGAGCCTTGAGGTAGGAAATCTCCGCGTTCTGAAACGAGGAATCTAAATAGAGCCGGTTGCCTTTGTTCGTGGGAATGGCGCGTTGGGCGTGGAGCGGGGCTGTGCCGCCGCACAGCCCCGCTCCGCAGAGGCAGAGTGCCAGCACGGCGGTTTTGCCACTCTTGGTGCCGGCAAAGAGACGGGCGCGGTTCAGTACCTTGTTTCTCTTTTCGAAAAGGAAGATTTCCAAGAGCAGAAGCAACAATGCCAAGGCCACGAAATACCCGTAACGGGTTTCGTAGTCGGAGATGTTCTGACTGTCGAAGGTCACCTTATCCAAACGGGAAAGTTTGTCGAACACCGTCTCCACACCCGAAGATATATTGTTGGCTTCCACAAAGAAACCATCTCCCGCTTTGGCAATGTCCTGCATCATCGCACGGTTCATGCGGGTAATCACCACCTGTCCGTCGCGGTCTTTCTTATACGACACGATTTTGCCGTTGCGGTATTCGGGAATGGGCGCGCCCTGCGGCGACCCCATGCCCACCGTGCTCACCACGATGCCTTTCTTGGCGGCGGCCGCGGCTTCCCCCACAGCGTCGTCCTCGTGGTTTTCCCCGTCGCTGATTACGATAATCGCCTTGTTCTTGTCCTTTTCATACTTGGGGTCGAAATTCTCGGCGCAGAGACGGATGGCCTTGCCGATGGAGGTGCCCTGCCGGCTCAGGTCGGAGGTCTGCACGTTGCCGATAAAGAGTTTGGCGGCCCCGTAGTCGGTGGTGAGGGGCAGTTGCAGCACCGCATCGCCGGCAAAGACCACCAGCCCGATACGGTCGCTTTCCATTTTGTCCAAAATGCGGATTACCGCTTGTTTGGCCCGCATCAGACGCGAGGGTTGAATATCGTTGCTGTTCATGCTGTTGGAAATATCCAACGCAATCATCACGTCGATGCCCTTGCGCTCCACTTTCCTGACGCTGGTGCCCAGCTGCGGGTTGGCCAAGGCCACCACCAGAAGCGCGTAGACCGTCATCAGCAAGAAGAACTTGAGATGCGGCTTGCCTTTGGAATAGTCGGGAACCTGTTTCATGAGGGCGGCCTGTGCGCCCAAACGCGCCAGGTTTTTCTTCTTGCGGTGCAGGTTGTAGTAGAACAAGGCCGTAAACGGCAGCAACAGCAAGAGAAGCCAAAGTATGTTCGGATTTTCGAAAATAAACATCACGGCAAGGTTTTAAAGACAGACAATCGAAGCAGCAGTTCGAGCAACAGCAACACCAAGGCCGCCCACAGAAAGGGCTTGAACTCTTCGGCACGCTGTTCATACGAAAGCACCTCTATTTTTGTTTTCTCGAGTTTGTCGATTTCCTCGAAGATGGCTTTGAGCCGATTCTTGTTGGTGGCGCGGAAATACGTTCCTCCCGTTTCGTCGGCAATCTGTTTGAGCAGGTTTTCGTCTATCTCCACCTGCACATTCTGATATTGAATGCCGAAGGGAGTTTTGTAGGGGTAGGGCGCCAGTCCCCGCGTACCCACACCTATGGTATAGACGCGGATGCCGTAGGTTTTGGCGATGTCGGAGGCGGTGAGCGGGTCTATGGAACCGGCGTTGTTCACCCCGTCGGTGAGCAGGATAATCACCTTGCTTTTGGCATCGCTCTGGCGGATGCGGTTGATGCTCACCGCCAGGCCGTCGCCCAAGGCCGTGCCGTCGGTAATCACGCCGCTCTTGAGTTGCCGGATACGGTTTTCAAGAATGCCGTGGTCTATCGTGAGCGGGCATTGCGTAAAGGCTTCGCCGCTAAAGGCCACCACGGCGATGCGGTCGCTTTCCCGTCCCCGCACGAATTCGCGCGCGAGTTGCTTGGAGGCTTCCAGACGGTTGGGCGAGAAGTCCTCGGCCAACATACTGCCCGATATGTCCATGGCCATGACGATATCCACCCCCTCGATATTCTTGCTGCTTTGCTTGCTGGTAGACTGCGGGCGCGCCAAAGCCACCACCAACAGGGCCACGGCAAGCAGGCGCAATACGTGCAGGGTAGGGTAGAGCCTCTGCCGCCACGTCTTCTTCAGCACGTTCCGATAGGAAGAATCGGAGTAGTGGAGATAGGGACGGGTCTTCTTATCGCGCGCAAAGAGCCAATAGCCGAGCGGCGGCAGGATAAGCAGCAGCCACAGCAGTTTGGGATATGCAAAAACGATATTTTCCATAATCTATCAATTCATATTCTTTTCGGAGGCTTCTTTGGCGGCGGTGTCCTTTTCCGCCGTTTCCGCAGCCTGTTTCATGGCTTTCAAGAATTCCTCCACCTTGTCGAAAGACGTTTCGTTTTCGTCGGGCGCGGGTTCGTTCTTGGCGAATTTCACAAGCGTGGAGCGTTGCAGCACCTCTTTCAATCCCCCTTGTGCCGGCGCCTCGATACGGGGGCATTCCTCTATGGCGTCGCAGAGTTCGTCGTTGGTCATCTCCACGGCGGAAATTCCCATTTCTTCCTTCAGATAGAGGCGCAGGATGTCGGTCAATTCGGTGTAATACTCCTTCACCGCACCTTTCTGCCAAAGTTGTTTCTCTTTCAGGGTCTTGAGCGATGCCAAGGCTCGGTCTACGGGAGGAACGGAGGGTTTGCGCGGAATAAAGAGAGGCTTGCCCGCATTTTTCCGCTGGATATAGCGAACCAAGAACCACAGGCCTGCCGCCAACGCCGCCGCCCCCAGCAGAATCCACAGGATAAAGCCGTAGCGGGCGGTGTATTCCTTGAACAATTCCTTTTTGGTGACGTCGAAAATGCCTCGTATATCCTTGATGCCGAGCGTGGTGTCGACAATCGGGGCAAACAGGAGCACCCGTCCCGAATCGGTGAGGGCCGTGTGGAGTTTTCCACCTGCGGCATATTCCAAATCGAAAGACGGAATGGTGTAGGCACCTTCCTTATAGGCCGAGAAACGATACGTTACCGACCCTATCCGCGTATCGGGGAGGTTGCCCGGCAGGAATTCCCGTTGAAGCGAATCTTGCGGGAGAATGAAAAGTCCGGGTGCAAATTCCTCGTGCAGAATGGGGAAACGCACGTTTTCCGCATCCTTGCACTCCCACGAAACCTTGAGGTTGAGCGCGTCGCCGATCCAGCCCGAGGTGTCGTGTTCCACCCACGCGCGGAAAGGCTCCTGCGCGCCGGTTCTCAAGGCCGCCCCTGTCGCCAAGAAGGCGAATACAAACAGAAAAAGCTTTTTCATACGCATAGCGTCCTTATAATTTGCTGAACATGGTGATCAAGGGTTTCACATAGTCTTCCTGCGTGGAAATGGAGGTGTGCACGATGCCGTATTTGTTCATCAGCGTGTCGAAGTTTTTGTGTTCTTCGGCGCGGAACTTGGCAAAGGCCTCGCGGTTGGCTTTCGAGGCGGTGTCTATCATGAATTCCTCTCCCGTCTCGTTGTCGTGCATACGCACCAGCCCCCAGTCGGGAAGCTCCCGCTCCAAGGGGTCGTACACCTGCAAGGCCACGATTTCGTGCGCCTTTCCGGCAATCTTGAGCGCGTCTTCGTAGCGGCTGTCCATGAAATCCGACAACACAAAGGCCGAACTCTTGCGTTTCTGCACATTGCGCAGGAATTTGAGCGCCTGCCCGATGTCGGTGCCCGGGTGTTTCGGCTCAAAATTCACCAACTCGCGTATGATGTGCAGAAGATGCGTGCGTCCCTTTTGCGGAGGAATGTATTTCTCCACTTCCGAACTGAAGAAAATCGCCCCCACCTTGTCGTTGTTCTGCGCGGCCGAGAAAGCGAGGATAGCGGCGATTTCACTGATGGATTCGCGTTTGGAGCCTCCTTTCTTGTCCGTACCGCTGCCGAACTCGCCCGATGCGCTCACATCGACAAGCAACATCACCGTCAGCTCGCGTTCTTCTTCGAATACCTTTACATAAGGATGGTTGAAGCGGGCGGTGACTTTCCAATCGATAAAGCGCACGTCGTCTCCGTATTGATATTCGCGCACTTCGCTGAAAGCCATGCCGCGCCCCTTGAACGCGCTGTGGTATTGTCCGGAAAAAATCTGTCTCGACAAGGCTTTCGTCTTGATTTCGATTTTCCGGACTTTCTTCAATAATTCCGATGTTTCCATAGCGAAACGATTTTAGGCCTTGCGGCAAAAATCAAGGCACCTCCACCGTATTGAGGATTTCGCCCAAAATGTCTTCCGAACGGACGTTTTCGGCTTCGGCCTCGTAGCTGAGCCCGATACGGTGACGCATCACGTCGAAGCACACCGCGCGCACGTCTTCGGGAATCACGTAGCCCCTGCGCTTGATGAAGGCGTAGGCTTTCGAGGCCAGCGCCAGGTTGATGCCCGCACGGGGCGAAGCGCCGAACGAAATCATATTGCTGAACTTGGCGAGCTTGTATTGCTCGGGGTAGCGCGTGGCGAAGACGATGTCGGTGATATAGTTCTCTATCTTCTCGTCCACATATACCTCGCGGGTAAGCTCGCGGGCGCGGATGATGTCCTGCACGTTGATGATTTTGTTAATCTGCGTCTTCTCGTTGGTGATGTTCTGACGGATGATGAGCTTTTCCTCGTCTTTCTTGGGATAGCCAATCACCACCTTCATCATGAAACGGTCTACCTGCGCTTCGGGAAGCGGATAGGTACCTTCCTGTTCGATAGGGTTTTGAGTGGCGAGAACCAAAAACGGGTCTTCGAGCTTGTAGGTTTCCTCGCCTATCGTCACCTGCTTTTCCTGCATGGCTTCCAACAGCGCACTCTGCACCTTGGCCGGGGCGCGGTTGATTTCGTCGGCCAGAATGAAGTTGGCGAAAACCGGGCCCTTGCGGGTGGTGAACTTCTCGTCTTTCTGGCTGTAGATTTGCGTGCCGATGAGGTCGGCGGGCAAGAGGTCGGGCGTGAACTGGATGCGGCTGAACTTGGCATCCACCGCCGTGGCCAGCGTTTTGATAGCGAGGGTTTTCGCAAGCCCCGGAACGCCCTCCAGCAAAATGTGTCCGTTGGCCAAAAGACCGATAAGCAGACGCTCCACCATGTCTTTCTGCCCTACGATGTTCTTCTTCATCTCCAACGAGAGAAGGTCGATGAACGCGCTTTCCCGCTGGATTTTCTCATTGATTTCTTTGATGTCGACTTGTTCTGTCATATCCGTTGTTTTTGGGATGAGCAAAGATACATCGCAACACAATGCGAAAGTGTTAACAAATGTTAAAAATCCTTTCCCAAATGTTAAAAATTGTTAAAAGATTTGTTGGGATAGAACTTTGTTGTACTTTTGTGTCA
>CAMWQD010000042.1 GCA_947176325.1 uncultured Bacteroidales bacterium
AACGGGGATGACAATCAAGGCGACGAAGTAACGGAAACGGAGAAGCCCGAAAACGCCCCTGTACACTTCTACCCCAATCCTTTCTCGTCCACCCTGCAAATTGAGTTCGCAACGGCGGGTCGTCTGTGTGTATTCTCTACCGACGGCAGAACGGTGCTGGATGTGAATGCCGGTTCCGGCTCCGTGAACATAGATGCTTCGGCATGGTCTACCGGTCTATACCTGCTCCGCTTCGTTCAGGAAGACGGCAGCGTATTCCGCGGAAAAATCATGAAACGGTAGAGCCGGTGTAGAGCCGACTTTCAACCAATAAAAAAGGGTGGGAAAATTTCCCACCCTTTTTTTTCATCTTCAAGAATCCCTATCCGATTTTCTCATCGGCCATTTTCAAAATCTCGGCCTCGGTCTTCATGGCTTGCTCGGCAAGTTGCTTGGCTTCGGCCAAAACCTTGTCGGCAAAGTCGCGATCCTTGAGGCTGGAGGCGTTGATACGCACATTGAGCCAAGCCCCCATGACGGCGCTGCGGGCGCAAAGAGCACCCACGGCGGCATCGGTCACCGAATTGGGATTGCCAATTTCCACCATCGCCTTTACGATGCCGAAAGTCTCGAACGACTTTTTCATCGTGCGGAAAGGCACCTCGATAGCATATTTGGTGGCTTCTTGAATGGCGGCGGTTCGAGCGGCCTTTTCTTCGTCCGTTTTCTTGGGCAGGCCAAAGGCGTTCATGATTTTATTGAAAGCGTTGGTGTCTTCGTCCACCAGATGCAGAAGCTCGTCTTTGAGCACCTGTCCCTGTTCCGCCCATTTCGAAAATTCTTCCCAACGTTCATCCCAACCGGGTTTGTGGCTCGACAGATTGGCCACCATAGTGCCCAAAGCCGCGGCCAAGGCACCCATATAGGCCGATATCGAACCGCCGCCGGGAGCGGGCGATTCGCTGGCCGTTTCGTTGGCAAAACCCGTGCACGTCATATCAACCAACTTCTTTTCCTTATTGTCGGCCTCCATAACGTATTCGATAATCTTTTCCTCGGGCTTGAAAGGCTTGAGGTCGTCCAATCCCATGGATTTCACCGCAATCTTGATGATTTCGGCTTCATCCACACCCAACGAGCGTTCTTGTTTGGCCAAGTAGTATTTACCCGCGTCAATCAAGCATTTCTTGGGAACCAGACCCACAATTTCCGCGCCCGTTACGCGCACGCCCCGCGCGGCGGCCTTGGCGAACACTTCTTCGTAGGCCACGTGTACGGGAGTGGTGGAGATATTGGTAATGTTCATCGACACCTGAGCGATGCCGTATTCTTCTATAAACCAACCGATAGCCTTGGTAGCCTTGAGGGTACCGGGAATCATGACGGTGTTGCCTTTTTCGTCCTTGACAGGTTTGCCCGTCACCTTGCCGCCTTCGCGTTGGGGACGGCCTTTTTCGCGCACGTCGAAAGCGATAGCGTTGGCGCGGCGGGTGGAGGTGGTGTTGAGATTGTAGTTGATGGCCACCAAGAAGTCGCGGGCACCGATAGCGGTCGCGCCGGCGGTGGCATTGAATTCCACAGGGCCGAAATCGGGTTTCCCGTCGGGCGTGGAGAGCTTGTCTTTAAGGCCTTCGTATTCGCCGGCGCGACAATAAGCCAGGTTGCGGCGACGAGGATCGAAAGCGGCGCTTTCGTAGCAGTAGACGGCAATGCCGAGTTCTTCGCCTACCCGCTTGGCAAGGGTGCGGGCATATTCCACGGTTTCTTCCATGGTGATGCCGGCTACGGGAATCAAGGGGCATACGTCGGTGGCGCCGAAACGGGGATGCGCACCGTGATGCGTGCGCATGTCGATGAGTTGCGAAGCTTTCTTGATAGCTTGGAAAGCGGCTTCCAACACCTGTTCGGGTTCTCCCACAAAGGTAACCACGGTACGGTTGGTGGCTTGGCCGGGATCCACATCAAGCAACTTCACACCTTCGATTTTTTCCACCTCGTCGGTAATCTGCTTGATGACGTTCATGTCGCGTCCCTCGCTGAAGTTCGGCACGCATTCAATGATTTTCTTCATATCTGTCTGTTTATTTTTTCAATCTATCCATATCAATTTCACACCTTAAAATTACCAATCCAACGACTGGTTGATGGAGAAGTGGAAGTGACTTCCGTTGGCCGAAGCATCGCCCGGCACCTTGTCGAAGCCCCAGCCCCAATCCAAACCGAACATACCCATGGAACTGAGGAAGAGTCTCACGCCCACACCCGCCGATTTATATACGTGAAACGGATTCAAATCCGAGGATTTGCCCCAACTGTTTCCCGCTTCGAAAAATCCCAAGATATAGACCGTGGCCACAGGCGAATTCGAGAAAGGATAACGCGCTTCGAGTGTAATCTTGTCGAAAGCCGTGGCACCCGCCGTAGGCGAAAGCGAATTGTTGGAATAACCGCGCATACCTATCAGTTCGCGGCCGTCCAGACCGAAACCCGTGAGGCCGTCGCCGCCCAAATAGAAGCGCTCGAAAATGGGATAGCCCGTCTTTTTGGTGTAATAGCTCATGAAACCCACGCGCAAACGGGCGTGCAACACCAACTTGGCGATAGGATTGAAATACCAACCCGCCTTGAGCGTGATTTTATAGTATTCGAGCCACTTGTAGTGGTCTTCCTTGTTGGCGCTTTTATAGAGGGTGCTGCCGAGAGCCGTGTAGGGCGGCGTGAGTTCGAAACCCAACGAAATGGTGGAACCCGTGGTGGGGAACATGGCCGCATCGAGATTCTGCCGCTGAATGGTGAAATTGTAGCGGATATTGTTCGACACGCCGTCGGTAACGCCGTTGTCCATGTCGTAGTTCTTCATCTTATACCGCTCATAGCTGATGGATTGGTATAGGGTGAAGAAATCGTCGGGCCATTTGAGACGCTGTCCCAAACCGACAGACGCCCCGTCCACATCCAATTTTCCGTAACGCTCATCACCTTTCGACAAACCATTCGACTGCATGGAGTGGTTATACGACAAACTGAGTGCCAACGGTTTCTTGCCGCCCAACCAAGGTTCGGTGAAAGCGGCGGCCACCGACCAATAGTAGGTGCCGTTCGATTGGGCACGTATGCTCAACTGCTGCCCGTCGCCCGAAGGAAGCGGTTTCCAACGGTCGAGCTTGAACATATTGCGCAACGAAAAATTGTTGAACGAAAGACCCACCGTACCCACCACCATACCGCCGCCGAAACCGCCCGAAAGCTCGAGCTGGTCGGAGCTCACCTCCTCGAGAGAGTATACTAAATCGGTGGTGCCGTCGGCATTGGGCATAGGTTGGGGATTGATAGTCTCGTCGTTGAAATAACGCAGCTGGCGAAGCGTGTTGATGGAGTTGATGATTTCGGTGCGGCTGAAAAGCTGGCCGGGCACCGTGCGCAATTCACGCAAAATCACCACATCGTTGGTACGGTCGTTGCCCGTGATGCGGACTTCGTTGAAACGCGACTGCACCCCTTCCGAAATGCGGATTTCTATATCCACGGTATCGCCGTAGACCTGCGTTTCCACGGGAATGGCCTGAAACATCAGATAGCCGTTGTCGAAATAGAGCGAGTTGATGTCGGCACCCTGCGGGTTCATCATCAGGTTGGTGGTGAATTTCTCTTCGTTGTAGAGTTCCCCCTTCTTGATGTTCATCACGGCGCTCAACTGCTCGGAGGTGTATTTCTCGTTGCCCACGAAGGTGATGTTGCCGAAATAATACGGATCGCCCTCGTAGACCTTCACCTTCAACCCCACATGTTTGGAGTCTATATTATAGAGAGAGTCTCCCAACACGCGGAAATCGCGGAAACCCTCCTTGTTGTAGGCGGTGGTGATGAGTTTGAGGTCTTCTTGAAAGGCCGTGGGAATATATTTGGAGCGTTTCCAAAAACGCAGAGCCGATTTCTGTTTGGTTTCCTTCATAATATGACGCAAACGCCTGTCCGGAAACGCAAGATTTTCCTTATTGCCCACCTTGCGGAATCCCCGCGCCACTTTTTTCCAGAAATCAAGATTTGTGGCTTCGGGCGTAAGCGCGTCGTTCCCCTCGAAATCCAAATGCGCAATCTTCACCTTGTCTTTCTTGTCTACCTTCACCTGCAACACAATGCCGCTTCCCGCGGTATCGGCTTTCTTCACCACATTCACATCGGCGTTCAGATAGGCTTTGTCGAGCATTTCCTGCTTCACCTTCTTTTCCAAATTCCCGATTTTATAGTCGGTGATGATGTCGCCAGGCTTGAGATCCATGCTCTCCTTCACCTTGTTCACCACGCTTTTGGGAACGCCCGTATAATCGATAGAGCTTAGGCGAAGACGCTCGGACAGCTTGATTTCGAGATAGATGCGGTCGCCCTCGATTTTGGTGGCATAGAGGGCTATGTCTTCGAAGAGGTTGTATTTCCAAAGTTTGTCGAGCGCCTGCGCGGTGGCGTCGCCCGGAATGCGGATGCGCTGCCCCACGGCCAACCCCGACATACCCACAATGGCGTTGTTGTCTAAATAGCTTACGCCGCTCACGGCTATGCCTGCAATCTGATATTCACGGGCATAGGTATACGAAATGATATCTTCCTGCGCCTGCAGTCCGCATGGAAAACACCCGAACAGCCCAAAGAGCAACATGGGGAGAAACGCCTTCAAAATCTTACTCTTCGTGCTCTTCACTTCTTAGGCTTTATGAGGGTTTTCACTGTGTATCTTTCCGAAACGGCGGTCTCTTTGCTGAAAATCCGCCACGGCCTCGTAGAACTTCTCTTCATCGAAATCGGGCCAATACACAGGCGAGAAATACAATTCGGAATAGGCTATCTGCCAAAGCAGGAAATTGCTGATGCGTTGTTCCCCGCTGGTGCGGATCAATAGGTCGGGGTCGGGCATGAAAGCGGTGGCGAGGTGCCTGTTTATGCAGTCGGCGTTGATGTTTTCGGGAGCCAAGGTTCCCGCCTTCGCTTCTTCGGCAATTTGCCGCGCGGCGCGTACCAACTCCCAACGTGCACTGTAACTGAGGGCGAGCACCAAATCCATTTTATCGTTGGCGGCGGTCTTATCCAAAGCCTCCTGCATGGCCGCCCGAACATCGGGGCCGAAAACTTCGGTCTGCCCGATAACGCGCAAACGGATGCCGTTTTCCATAAACAGCGGCATTTCGTTGTGCAGACACTTCACCAAAAGGCCCATCAAGGCCGAGACTTCCTCTTGCGGACGCCCCCAGTTCTCGGTGGAGAAAGCATAGAGGGTGAGATAACGGATGCCTATGCGCCGCGCCGCTTTCGTGATTCTGCGCACGGTCTCCACACCCGCCACATGACCTTCCATACGGCTCTTTCCCTGTGCCTGCGCCCAACGCCCGTTGCCGTCCATAATCAAGGCCACGTGCGAGGGTATCTTATCCATATTGACCGCTTGCAGAAAGCTCATGGCAGACTACTGTTTATGCGTATTTTTCAAGCCGCTGTAGGCCGGACAGAGATAATCGCGGCCGCCCAGACGAATGGAAATGGTAAACTGCGTGAACGAATAAAAATCGAACAAAGATTTGTCGCCTCGCTGCGCACCTACCTTGTGATATGAACCCGAAGGGTCGGCGAAATAGGCCGATTCGGGGCCGTATTCCGACATCAGCACGCCCGGGTCGGCGTAATTGCCGCTCACATCATCCAAGTAGTCGGTCACCGTCCAACGCATCAGCCACTCCACACCCAAGGCCACGCGCTCGCTGATGCTCACCTTGAAGCCCAAGCCGAAAGGAATGGCGAACTGCGCCAACGAATACTCCTTGACATTGTATTGGGAAAGCCCCTGCCCTTCGGTATGCAGGGGGCGGAGCGCCACCCAGCGCGAAGAGCCGCTGGCGTCGTCGGGATAGAGGCCTTGCGGATTGGAGAAGCAAAGCGCGGCACCGAAAGCCAGATAGGGCGTGAAACGGTGTTGTTCGCTGCCCGTGAAGAAATTGACGAAATTCACCTCCATGATGGCGGCGATTTCGCCCAAATCGTTGCGGAAGTTAAGGTTGCGCGGATTGTCGAAATCGGCGTCGTTCGCCATAATCCTGCCGTAACTGCCCGAAAAGCGGAACGCCCAACGGGTGTTTATGTTATATCGGTAGAATATGCTGGCACAGGCGCGGCTGTCGTAAAACACCTTCTTGGGATTCAAATCTCCCAAATAGAAAGACACCCCCGCACCGACACCTATTTCGGAGCGTTGTGCACGGAGTGTGCCTGTTCCGGCACAAAGAAGCACCGCCAAAACCACGGAAACGGAAAATTTGCTGCGCATAACCTCTATTTTCAAAATGAGCAAAAGGACAAATATACTAAATTTTATCGGGTATCGCCTCGGGGCGCGGCCGTATATCCAATCCCCACATCAGCTTGTCGCGGATGCCGTCGAAAAAGGTGCGGTCGTTGGGATAGATGGTGATGAACTTGAAACTGCTCTTGCGCACCTTGAAACGGAAGGGGCCTTTGATTTCGTAGGTCTGCGAATCGAGGGCGAGCTTGCATTGTTCCTGTCCGCGTGCCTCCACCGTAATTTCTTGATAGCCTTCCAAAATGAGGGGACGGACCGTAAGGGTGTGCGAAGCCACGGGGGTTACCAGGATGTTGTCGGCCGAGGGTATCAGAATCGGACCGCCGCAACTGAGCGAATAGGCGGTGGAACCTGTAGGGGTGGAGAAAATCACCCCGTCTCCGTAGTAGGTGTTCATGTAGGCGCCGTCTACGTATACGTCCAAGAACACCAACGATTCGGTATCGGATTTCAGGAGCGCGATTTCGTTGAGGGCGTAGGGAAAAGTCTCGGAAGTATGACGGGTTTCCACTCCGTTGATTTCGAAATCGCAAGCCTCGAGCACAAGGCGGTTTTCGCGACGGAACTCATCGAAGAATCCGGGACGGAGCGTTTGGGTGATGTTGTTCGCGCTCACGGCGTTCAAAAAGCCCAAACGTCCGAAATGAATGCCCATCACGGCAATGCCCGAATCCTTAACCAACCGCAAGGTGTCGAGCAAAGTGCCGTCGCCGCCCAAGCACACCAGCAAGGCGGTATTCTCGGGAAGCTGCGCATCGAATATCCGCTTGTTCAAATCCACAAGAGGATGCGTCACAATTCCCGGAAAATCCTTGCGGATGCGTTCGGCCAAATCGCTCGAGAACCAAAACTCGGTCTCGTCGTCGACCCACGCCCGAGACACGGTTTCGAGAATTTCCCGAAACACGGCCTGGTCGGCCATACGGGCGGCCAAACCCGAAAAAGAAACTATCTTCATTTCTTTATAATCTTTGTGACAGCCTTTTCATCCTTACCCTCCACACGCAGGAAATACATTCCCGCCGCAAGGCCCTGCACATTGATTTCGAAACGGGAGGAAAGCACCGTTCCGCTCAGAACCGTTTTTCCATTCATGTTGCACAGGCTCCACTTGCCCGCCTCGAGGGAAACTTCCACCTGAACGCGCTCGGAAGCGGGGTTGGGCGAAACCTTGATGCGGCTTCCCGCATGCAGTCTTTCGTTGGCGGTCGTGTCATTCGGTTTCACTATCGTAGCCGTGTCGAGCGTAACAAAACGCACCTGCGCCGACCATGCGCTCGAATCGTTCACCTCGTTGAGGCCGCGCACCTGCGCCCTGTATTCGGTCTTGGGAGCCAATCCCTTCACCTCGAATTGCTGCTGTGTCTTCTTCCATTCATACAGACGGTTGAATTTTCCATCGGCGGAATATACCCGCAGCACATTGCGGTCGGCCATGTTCTGACAGGTAAAGATGGCTGTATAGAAACCTGTGTCCTTCACCGCAAGCGAATGAGGCAGCAAGGGAGCGGTGATGTCGCCGGTGGTGAGGTCGTCGATAAAGAAAGCCTGACCTTCTTCGGTGGAAGCACGCGAGGCTATATATTCAAAGGCAATGGCGTAGGTCTTGCCGTTGGCAACGTGGAAAGGCACATTGTATTGCGCATATTCCGTGCCCGCATAGAGCGTGTCGATATAGACCGACGAAACGAAACTGCCCTGTGCGGAATATTCCATCACGCGCACGCCCACCCCATCGTGGCCTTCCACATCGGCTTTCATATAGAATGTGATTTTGAAACGTCCCGTTTGGTCGGCCTTGAAGCCGTCGGTAAAGAACACCGCACCCGACAAGGCGTTTTTATAAGGGAAGTTGAGGCATTGCGAACCTGTGCGGGCCTGTTCTTTAGACTCCAAAATCCGCCATACCATGCCGTCGTCGTTCACATCCACCGCACCGGTGCCCTGCACGATGCCTTCGAAATCTTCGGAGAAAGGAAAGCCTTTCGCGCCCGAAACACTGAACGTTCCCGAAAGCGTATCATCGCTTCTTTCGAGTTCGTGGGGCATCACGTTCCAAACCTTAAACGCATATTCACCCTCCAGACGGTGTCCCATGGGAACACTCACCTTCACACTGTCGTAACGGGCAATCTTACCTAAATTCAGTTCCTTTTGTCTGGACGTAGCATCCTCGTAGCGCAACTTTATGTTCTCCACATCGAGGAAGCTATGGTTCTTGACATAGAATTCCACCGCTCCCTTGGAAGCCGTATCGCAGAAAGACATACCCTGCGGCATTCTCAAATCGCTCAGTATCATCTGCGTGCTATG
>CAMWQD010000043.1 GCA_947176325.1 uncultured Bacteroidales bacterium
GCCTGAACCCGTGCCGGTTGTCGAGGCGCCCGCGTTCGAGCCGGTTATCGAAGAACCCGCCCCCGCCGAAGAACCTGTTCCCGCCGAGGAGCCCACGCCCGAACCTGTTTTCGAAGAGCCGGTCCGTCTTGAAGAACCGGAGCCGGTTATCGAAGAACCCGCGCCCGAACCCGTCTTTGAGGAGCCTATTCGCCCCGAACCCGACCTCTCGGCCTTTATGCCCGACGAAAGGGACGAACCCACCTCCTACGTCACCCAAATCACGGCTATGGTGCAGGCCAAGGCCGAACAACAGGATATGTCGAATGTGGCCGTTTCGTCCACCGCCATGCCCGACCCCGAAATCGAGAAGCAAATGGCCAACCGTTCGGACATCTTCACCCGCCTGCAGGAAGAAACCCGCAAGATAAATTCCGACGACCCGCAGAACGCCCTGCGCACGTTGGTGGAGAAGATGAAGAGCGGCAAGACCGTCAACGATGCCTATCAAGGCGGAGGCGGAAACATCAAGACCCTTATCGGCCTCAACGAGAAGTTTTTGCTTCTCAACCAACTCTTCAAAGGCAATATCAAGGAATACAACGAGTTTCTGCAAGACATAGACCAACAGGAAAGCCATGAGCAAGCCATGCAGATACTCGATACCTATCGCGAGCGCTACCAGTGGGATGTGGAGGATCTTCCCTACGTCACCCTGCAAGATATGATCGGCAAACTTTTTCCCGAAAGATAAAATCCCGTTTATGGCACAGGCAGGAAAGATGATTGTTTTCTCGGCTCCTTCGGGTTCCGGAAAAACCACGTTGGTTCACAGAATTCTTCCCTCGTTTCCGCAACTCAAGTTCTCGGTGTCGGCCACCAGCCGCCCCAAGCGCGGCAACGAAACCGACGGCAAGGACTACTATTTCTTCAGCGCCGAGGAATTCAAGCGGCTCCGCGACGAAAACCGTTTCTTGGAGTGGCAGGAAGTATATGTAAACCAATTTTATGGAACTTTGCTTTCGGAGGTGGAACGCATCTGGAACGAAGGCAATCACGTGCTTTTCGATGTGGATGTGAAGGGGGGCGTGAATATCAAGAAGCAGTTTCCGAGCCAAACGCTGGCTATCTTCGTGCAGCCTCCCTCGGTGGAAGAGTTGCGCAACCGTCTTATAAAGCGCGGCACGGAAACGCCCGAAAGCCTTGAAAAACGGGTGGGGAAGGCCAAGGAAGAACTCGAATACGCCCGTTTCTTCGACATCGTTGTTGTGAACGACAATCTGGACAAGGCTGTGGAAGAAGCCCGCACCGCTATTTGCGATTTTCTTTCCCGCTGAAATTCCGCACGGATGAAGCAGGTATCGCTTTTCTTCGGTTCGTTCAACCCGGTGCATAAGGGGCATATTGCCTTGGCCGAAAGCATCTTGGAACAAAAGATAGCCGATGAGGTTTGGTTTGTGCTTTCTCCGCACAATCCGTTCAAGCAGGAAAGCGACTTGTGGAGCGAGACCGAGCGGGCGGGGCGCTTGAAAAGCGCATTGGGAGGGCGTCCGGGTCTTGTGTTCTGCGATGTGGAGTTGTCTTTGCCCAAGCCCTCTTATACCATTCAAACGTTACGTTGTCTGTGGGAAAAATATCCCGACATCCGTTTCTCCATTCTCATGGGAGGGGATAATTTAGAGAACCTGCACCTGTGGCGCAACAGCGACACGATTCTGCAAGCCTGCGACATCTACGTCTATCCGCGTTCCGGCGAGGCCTGCGGCCGCGAGGTTTGCAACCCCGAAGCCGTTACGGAAATCGAAAGACGCTTTCCCGAAAGAATCCACAAAATAAAAGCCCCGCTGCTCGATATTTCATCCACGCAGATACGCGGTATGATGCAGCGGGGCCTGGACGTTTCCGACCTGTTGCCCTGAGGCCGCAGGCCGGAACGATAGAGCCTTCTAATACGAAAGAAGCGAGTAAACTTCGTGGGCGGAACCAATCTTGTCGCGCCCCTTCATGGCTTCCAGCTCAAGCAGAAAGCACACCCGTATATCGGTCACGCCCAATTCTTTGATAAGTTTGAGCGCAGCCACGGTGGTGCCGCCCGTAGCCAAAAGGTCGTCGTGCAACAGCACCTTGTCCGAAGGCACCAGCGCGTCGCGGTGCATCTCGATGCTGTCTTCGCCGTATTCCAGCGTGTAGGTGGTGCTGATCTTGTCGGCGGGCAACTTTCCTTTCTTGCGCACGGGAACAAAGCCCGCGTTGAGCTTGTAGGCCAAGATACTGCCGAAAATAAACCCGCGCGATTCAATACCCACCACTTTGGTGATACCCTTGCCCGCATAGCGGCGCACCAACAGGTCGGTGGCGATTTCTATGGCGCGAGGATCCTTGAACAAGGTGGTTAAATCCCGATAGAGAATCCCTTTCTTGGGAAAATCGGGAATGTCGCGGATCTGTTTCTGTAAGTAAGCCAAACTTTCCATAATTCAATTGAAAAAGCCTTTACCAAATATGAGCGCGTTTCTCGGGAGCGAGCCACATGGTGTCGCCTTCGTGAATGTCGAAAGCTTCCAAGAAAGCGTCTACGTGCGGCAGAGTGCCGTTTACACGCCATTTGCCGAGGGAGTGAACGTCGAGCATGGTGAGACGTTGGATTTCCTCATCGCGGATGTTGGATGCCCAAAGGTTGGCATACGAAAGGAAGAAACGCTGTGCGGGCGTAAAGCCGTCGATGTCGCCCACGGGATGTTTCTTCAGCGCCTTCTGCAAGGCGGCGAACGATACGTTCACACCTCCGTTGTCGGCGATGTTCTCGCCCAAGGTCAAGGGGCCGTTGGCGAACAGGCCGGGATAAACCTCAATGCCGTTGAAATGATCCACAATCAGTTGGGCGCGAGCCTCGAAGTTCTTGGCGTCTTCTTCGCCCCACCAGTCGTTGATGTTTCCGTCCTTGTCATACAGACGGCCTTTGTCGTCGAAGCCGTGGCTCAGTTCGTGGGCAATCACCACACCGATGCCGCCGTAGTTGATGGCGTCGTCGCCATAGGCATAGAAGAAAGGAGGTTGCAGAATGGCGGCGGGGAAGCAGATTTCGTTGGTGGTGGGATTGTAGTAGGCGTTCACCGTCTGCGGGTTCATCAACCATTCGTTGCGGTCTACGGGTTTGCCCAGCTTGCTCATCATAAAATCCATCTCGAAGCTCGAGGCGCGTTTGATGTTCTCCCAGTAGCTTTCGGAACCGTCGATTTTCAACTTGCCGTAGTCGCGCCATTGGTCGGGATAGCCCACCTTCACCAAAATGGCGTCTAATTTCTCCTTGCCCTTCTGTTTGGTCGAGTCGGCCATCCACGTGTTTTCGGCCATGCGTTCACCCAAGGCCAGACGCACGTTTTCCACCAGTTCGCGGATGCGTTTCTTGGCCGAAGCGGGGAAGTATTTTTCCACATACATCTTGCCCACGGCCTCGCCCAGCACACCGTTCACCGAGTTTACGGCACGTTTCCAACGCGGACGCTGTTCGGTCTGTCCCGACATGGTCTTGCCCCAGAAATCGAAGTTCTCGGCAATGAGATCGTCGCTCAGATAGCCGGCGGCGCTGTGAATCAGATTCCATTCGTAATAAGCCTTGAGGCTTTCCAAATCGCTTTCGGCGAAAATCTTGGCCATAGCCTTCATGAAGTTGGTCTGACCGGCCGAAAGCACCTTGATTTCGTAGTTGGGCGAAAGCGCCTTCACGTATTCTTTCCACGGGAACTGCGGAGCGGCTTCCACCAATTCGTCCAAGGTCATCTTGTCGTAGTTGGCGCTCGGGTCGCGCAACAGCACCTTGTCGTATTGCGCTTCGGCCAAGGCGTTCTCTATTTTCAGCACTTTCTCGCACTTGGCGGCCGCCGTTTCGGCATCGAAACCGCAGAGCTCAAACATCTTCTGCATGTGCTTTACGTAGGCATCGTAGATAGCCTTGTGTTCGGGCTTGATGTAGTAGTCGCGGTCGGGCAGCGTGGTGCCGGCCTGATAGAGCTGGAAGAGATTGTTCTTGCTGTCGCCCGGGTCGCCCGATACATAGGCGGCGAAGAACGGGTTGGCCGATTCCTTGTGCATCTTCACAAGCATGTCGAGCGCATCGGCGTGCGAGGCCATCGCTTCGATTTCCTCCAAATCCTTCTTGATAGGTTCGTAGCCCTGCGCGTTCAGCGTGGCCGAGTCCATGGCTAAATTAAACAAGGTGCCGATTTTCTTGGCATCTCCCTTGCGGCTTCCCGCATTGGCGGCGAGTTCTTCCACCAACTCCTTGATTTGTTTCTGGTTGTCTTCGCCCAATTTGTCGAAGGAACCATAGCGCGAATATTCGCCCGTAAGCGGGTGCGCTTCCATCCAGCCCCCGCAGGCATACTGATAGAAATTCTGTTTGGGATTGACCGTGGTGTCCATATTGGCCAAATCCAAGGTCTGTGTTGTGTTTTCCACTGTTCCGTTGCTTTTGCATGATACTCCCAAGGCAACCAAGGCCGCCAAGGGAAGCATGATAAGTACTCGTTTCATATAAAATAATGTTTTATTTCGTGCAAACCTGCGAATTTATGAAAAATCAGAGAGAAAACCGCGTTTTGAGATTTTTCGCACTAAGAGCCTCGAAACGATAGACTTCCTGCGCGTCGGGGGTGCGGCACACCAACGTCACCTTTCCCTCTTCCACACATAGGTCTCCTTGTGCGTCGGCAAAGCGTTCCTTCACTAAGTTCCAGAATAAAAACGCCTTCTCCAAGCCGTCGCCGCGCTGGAAATTCCAAACTTCGTCGGGTTGGGCAAGACGGGCCGGCTCCGGATAGATGGATTCGTCGGGCATCGTTTTCAGGATGGCCTCGATTTGCTCTAAGGACCGGCCTTGACAAGCGAGACGGCAAACGGGATTGCGTTCCACGGCCGCCTTGATGAAAGGCATCCAGTCGGTATGTTTCATGTCGCGGCGCGCATAGAAACTCAAGATAGTCAAAGAATTGCCCTCTTGCGCCTTGTCTTGCAGATAGGCGATGATTTCCTCGCGGCTCTGTTGGGGCGAAATCTGCAAGTCCGTTCCCTTCGTAAACGTCTTTTCCTCCACCTTCGGCAAACGCGGCTCGATATGCAGAAACGCCCGCAGTTCGTCGGCGAAACCGCAGGCAAACACACGCTCGGTCTTTCCCTCGGCCAAATCTTCTTCAAGGGTATTAATGAGGATTTTATCGGGGTAGGGGGAAAGCGAGAAACATTGACTGTCCATTTCCTCTATCAGTGCCTGGCGGCTCTCGTTGTCAAAACGGTTCTTGCTGTTGCGTTGCGTGTTGAAGATGCAGGGCATTGAAATATAGCATTCCTTGCCGTTGCGGATATGGCGGTATTGAAATTTCTCCCAATATTTTTCGCGGCTGTAGAGGAAGTTCACGAAATATTCAAACGAAAGGTCGGCATGCAGGAATTCCCTGAATTTTTCTTCAAAGAACGCATAACGCTCGGGGTCTATGCTCGCTTCCTTATAAAAGGTGTGCATCACCCCGCTCAGGTGCGACACAATCGTGATGCGCTCGTTCTCGATGGAACGCCGCGCCTTGGCCGACAGCTCGGTGCCGTTATACCACATCTTCTTGGTTACCAAGCGGCGGTTGTTGGTCAGAAGCCCGTCTTTCTCGGCCAAGAAGTTCTGCGAATGCAAGGGAGTGCCTATCATGAACATATTGTCCAAGGGCATACGCCCCACGATAAACAGCGCCGCCACATACAGGGCCGAGAGCGACACGCATTCGCCCGCGCCTCCGTGGTAGCCCTCCTTGAATTTAAAGGCGTTCATCGCCTCCACCGTCTCGGTTTTCCAATAGGGAATCACATCGGTGGTGTATTTGTCTAATCCGAAATGACGGCGGATGTCCACGTCATAATAATACTTATCGCCCTCATATCCAAACAAGGCGTTCGACTGCGCCAGCGCCGCAGGGTCGATAAAGTCCCTAAAACGCGCCATTTCACGTTCTTTCGTGGTCAACCCCCACGTTTCCAAGTCGAGGTTGAACACATAATGATCCATGATATATTGCTTGACGCGGTTGGTGCGGTAGGAAAGCGATTTTTTCTCGATGTCGCGAAACCATGCGTCTTCCCGCCATTTCCAGATTTCCGGAGACATGATGTTGGCCAGCACAAGCGCATACATCAGTTCGGGAAAGATGAAGATTTCCATGTCCGAGAGGCTCACCGCACTCGAGAACAATTCCATTTGGCGGGCGTCTTGAGGTTTCATTTCCATAGCACGTTAGATTAGGAAGCGGAGAGACGAATCCGTGCCGGGCGTGTCGCTCACCTTGAGGCAGGCGTTCACACCCATATAGAGCGCGTGGTTGTAGGGAACATGACCGGCGGGGAAGCCGTAGCATACGGGATAGGCATAGGGTTCGGTGTATTCCCTTATCATATCCCACACATCACCCTGCCACGGATTGGCACCTTTGCGCACCGTGGTGAACGCTCCCACAATCAATCCCGAAATCCTTTCGAACCACCCGCTCCGTTTCAGGTTCAGCAACATCCTGTCTATATGATAGTCAAACTCGTCGAGGTCTTCGAGAAAGAGGATTTTTCCATCGGGTTGCAGGTCGGAGGCCGAGCCCCGCAGACTATATAAGATGGAGAGGTTGCCTCCGGCAATGGGAGCCGTTGCCTCTCCCGCGCGGTTTATCGGGCGGCTTTCGAAGCGGTAGGATAGGGGTTCGCCGAACAGGGCTTTGCGCAGGCTTTCCACCGAGGCTTCGTAGTGAGGCGAACCGATGCAGGGATAGGTCTGCGGCATGCAGGCGTGCAGGCTTGCCACACCGAGGTTCTGCAAATGGGAATGAAACACCGTGATGTCGCTGAAGCCCACAATCCACTTGGGGTTTTGCAGAAATCGGGAGAAGTCGGCACGGTCTATGATGCGGGCGGAACCGTAACCGCCGCGGGTGCCGATAATGGCTTTCACGTTAGGGTCGTCCAACGCTTCCTGCAAATCCTGCAAACGGGCTTCGTCGTTGCCGGCGCAAGGCCCGTGCTGTTTCATCACATACTTGCCGATACGGCAGTCCAATCCCCAGCGGCGCATCGTTTCGACGGCCCTTTCGAGGCAGTCGGTGCGGATGCGGCCGGCGGGCGAAATCACCGCCACCGTCTGGCCTTTTTCCAAAAAAGGAGGAATCCTCATCATACGGCAAAAATAACGATTCCGCCACGCATTGGCAATTTTCGTAAATTCGGGGTTTGGAATCCCTTAAAAAAGCCCGCGATATGAAAAAGGAAGAAGTGTATATCGGCATTTTCGGCAAGCGCAATCAAGGCAAGAGCAGCTTGATGAATCTGCTTGCAGGTCAGAATATTTCCATTGTCTCGGACACGCCCGGCACCACCACCGACCCCGTCAAGAAATCGTGCGAGATTTTCGGCATAGGGAAGTGCGTGTTTGTGGATACGGCGGGTTTCGACGAGCAGGTGCAGGCCGACGGTTTGGGAAAGATGCGTGTGGAAAAGACTTTCGACTATGTGCAGCGGCTGGATATGGCCATTCTGCTTATTTCCGAGAACAGTCTCGCCCAGGCCGAGAAAGATTTTGCCCGTCTGCTTTCCGAAAACAGCGTTCCTTTCATCATCGTGCACAACAAAGCCGATGTGTCGGCGCTCTCGCCGGGTTTCGCCTCCATGCTCGCGCGGCTTTATCCGCAGAATCCGTTGGTGGATTTCAGCGTGAGGGAGGCTGAGGCGGCCGCCCCCTTGCAAAAGGCCGAAAAAAATCCCTGCGAACCTATCCTAAAGGCTCTGCGGGCTTTATACGAAAAACACGGGGCGGCCGCCCTTCCCCCGCGTCCTGCCTTGGAAGGCTTGATAAAGGCGGGCGACTGTGTGGTGATGGTCTGTCCTATCGACGGGGAGGCTCCCACCGAGCGGCTCATTCTGCCGCAGGTGCTTTTTGCCCGTCAATGCCTCGACCTTCATGCGCTGCCCGTGTTGTGTCAGCTGGAAGAGTTGGAGACCGTTTTCAAGAAACTCCGCAAGGAACCTGCCTTGGTCATCACCGACAGTCAGGTGTTCGGCTCCGTCGCCCAAAGAATTCCCGCCACCTGCCCGCTCACGAGTTTCAGCATCTGTCTGGCCAAGCAGAAGGGCAATTTCGAGCACTACATAGCCGGCACTTCGCAGTTGTCTAAACTCAAGAACCACAATAAGGTGCTGATGCTCGAATCGTGCACGCACCAAATCAATTGCCACGACATCGGAAGGGTGAAACTTCCCGCTCTCTTGCAAGCCAAGACAGGAAAGAAACTCGAATTCGTCTATGTTTCGGGGCTCGACCCGCTGCCCGACAATCTTTCCGACTTTGCCATGGCCGTGCAGTGCGGTGGCTGCATGGTCAGCGCCCGCCAGCTCGAAAACCGCATCAAGGCCTTGGTGAAGAACAACATACCGGTAAGCAACTACGGCATGACCCTCGCCTGGTGCAACGGCATCTTCGACCGCGCCACCGCCATGTTCCGCTAAA
>CAMWQD010000044.1 GCA_947176325.1 uncultured Bacteroidales bacterium
GTGGCCCCACTTGGGCTCGAACCAAGGACCAAATGATTATGAGTCACCTACTCTAACCGACTGAGCTATGGGGCCTCTCTTCTCTGCTATGAAAAAGTGGGGGCAAATTTATACATTTGCTTTAGAATATCCAAGAATTACGCTTTTTATGAGAAACACAAGCGTATTCCGTTTCGGGGTGTTGGCGGTGGGCGTGATGTTGGTGCTGGGGGCTTGCCGCAGGAGCGACGGGACGCCGCCCGATGCCGTGCAGGCGCATCTTCGGCACGGGGTGCTGTATGCCGCGCTGGAACCCGACGAAACGGATTATTTTCTGTATAAAGGCTATCCCTTGGGCTTTCATCTGGAATTGTTGCAGATGTTCTGCCGCGAACAGGGGTGCCGTCTGGTGGTGAAGGACGGGGGAAGTCTGCGCGAACAGATGCGTATGCTCGGGGCGGGAGAAATAGACATCCTTGCCTCCAACCTCAACGTGAGCGCGTCGCGGGAAGACAAACTGCATTTCGTGCATCCTTTCTATACGTCGCGTCAGGTGTTGGTGCAGCTCAAGAAAGAATACCTGCACGACAGCCTGCTTTTTGTGGATTCGCTCGCGCAGCTTTGCGGGCGGAAGGTGACGGTGCGCAGGAACAGCGTTTTTGAAGAACAGCTGCACGAAAAAAACCGCTTGGTGAGCGAGAAGACCGAGAACGAACTGCTCAACGCGGTGGCCTTGGGGAAGATTCCCTACACGGTGGTGTCGGACAACAAGGCGCAGCGTTTCGCCCTCACCCACCCGCAGATAGACGCTGCGCTGGTGCTCTCCGAGCCCCAACCCGTGGCCTGGGCGGTGGCGCGGGGGCAGGACAGCCTGGCAAGCCTGCTCAACAGATGGATTGATTCCCTGCGCGAAAGCGGCGCATTAGGCTATCTCTATCACAAATACTACGAACTGCCCCACCGCGCCACCGTGCGCAGCGTGGAGGCGGGTTTCCGCAAGGTGGATTCGGTGAACCTGAAGCGGAGGAAACACCATTTCGACCGCTTGGTGGAAGAAGGCTTGCTCGAAGCCGACGACAGCGCCTTCGTGCAGAAGAAACACCGCGCGGGCAAAGGCGAAAGGCATACGCGCCTACAGATTTCACCCTACGACAATTTATTTCGGAAATACGCGGGGCAAATAGACTGGGACTGGCATCTGCTCGCCTCGCTCGTCTATCAGGAATCGCAGTTTCAAAGTCATTTGGTGTCGAAGAAGGGGGCGGTGGGACTGATGCAGATGATGCCGGCCACCGCGCGGCGCTACAACATCACGGTGCGGTCGGGCGAGGAGGAACAGATAAGGACGGGGGTGCGTTATATCAAGTCTTTGTATGGGTTTTTCCCCGACAGCATAGCCGAGCCCGACCGCACCCGCTTTGTCTTGGCCTCGTATAACATAGGGCCCGGCCACGTGCTCGACGCGCGGCGGCTGGCCGGGAAATACGGCGCCGACCCCAACCTGTGGTATGGCAATGTGGAAAGCTGGCTCCTGCAACTATCCAAGCCCGAATACTACACCGATTCGGTGTGCCGCAACGGACGGGCCTACGGCAAGCAGACCGTGAAGTTTGTGAAGGATATAGAGGAACGCTACATTCACTACAAGAATTTGGTGCCCTGACGGGCGGTGTAGGCATAAAAAAAGGCCGCCCGAGGGCGGCCTTTTTTCTTATCACAGATACGGATTATCCTTTGTAGAAAGGCATCTTCACCACAACAGCCTTGAGCTTGCGGCCTCTCACGTCGATGAAAATCTCGCTTCCCGTCTTGCTGAAAGCGGTCTTTACATAGGCCGTGCCGATGGCCTTGCCCAACGAAGGCGACTGCGAGCCGCTGCATACGTGGCCGATGACATTGCCTTCGGCATCGCAAACCGGATATTCGGCGCGGGCGATACCGCGGTCTACCATTTCGAAGCCCACCAACTTGCGCTGCACGCCTTCGGCCTTGAGTTTCTCCATTTTGTCGCGGTCGATGAAATCGTTGCCGGGCACCATCTTGGTGATCCAGCCCAAACCGGCTTCGATAGGCGACGTCTCGTCGTTGATTTCGTGTCCGTAGAGGCAGAAGCCCATTTCGAGGCGCAAAGTGTCACGACAGCCCAAACCGCAGGGCATGATGCCGAATTCCTTGCCCGCTTCGAACACCGCGTCCCAAATCTTCTTGCCGGCGGCGTTGGGGAAATAAATCTCGCAACCGCCCGCACCCGTATAGCCGGTGGTGGAGAGAATCACATCGGGCACACCCGCAAAGGTGAGACGCTTGAAGGTGTAGTACACCATGTCTTCGATGGGGGTGTCGGTGAGTTTCTGCATGGCCTTGAGCGCCAAAGGCCCCTGCACGGCCAACTGCGAAATATCGTCGGAGGCGTTGTAGAGTTCGGTGCCTATCTGCATGCCCATTTCTTCGGCGTGCTGTTTATACCAGGCCCAGTCTTTGTCTATATTGGCGGCGTTGGGCACTACCATATAGCTTTCGGCGTTTTCGCGATATACGAGCATATCGTCCACGATGCCGCCCTTGCCGTTGGGCACGGTGGTATACTGCACCTTGCCGTCGGTGAGGGCCGCCACGTCGTTGGTGGTGAGGCGTTGCAGAAGCGCGAAGGCCTTGGGGCCCTTGATGTAGAACTCACCCATGTGCGATACGTCGAACACGCCCACTTTGTTGCGGACATTGTTGTGTTCGATGAGAATGCCTTGATACTGCACGGGCATGTTGTAGCCGGCGAACGGCTCCATTTTGGCACCCAACGCGATATGCGTATCGGTGAATACGGTTGTCTTCATAATATTAATATGATTTTTTATTTTTCGATGGTACGGTCACCCGGCATGGCGCACTGGCCGGCGAAGAAAGCGCCCTGCTCGATGCCCAGTTTCTGCACCTGCACGGAGCCTTCCACATGAGAAGTCTTCTTGAGCATCAAAAGGCCCGACACGGTCATCTTGCCCACTTTCACATGGCCCTCGATTTCGGCCGAAGCGCATTGTATGTCGCCCGTCACATGGCCGCTCTCCCCTATCACCAATTTGCCGCCGAGCGTGAGGTTGCCCGTGAATTCGCCGTCTATACGCAGGTTTCCGTTGGTCTGCAAATCGCCTTTCACGACGGTGCCGCGCGCCAACATATTGTAGGACTGCAAAGCTTCGTTCTCTTCTTTTGCCATAATCTTGTTTTTTCTATGTTTCGGGTCTCCCCGCTTCCTGCAAAGGTAATGTTTTACTCAAAAAACAAAGGTGTCTCGCTGGTTTCGGCCGGTTTGCGCGTGGTTTCGAAGCGCAGCGACAGATATACTTCGTGCGAGCCGCTGTGATATTTGCGCAAGCCGCCCATGCCGAAATCGTAGGAATAGCCCAGCGAAAAGGTCTTGCCGAGCTTGATGCCCGCCGTCACGAAGGCCGCGTCGCTGTAACGGTAGCCGCCTCCCACCCAGAACAAATCCAGAATGCGGAAATTGAGCGCGCCTTCCACCTTGAGGGTTTCGTTGGCATAGAACGCGCAGACATAGGGATCCATGCCGAATTTGGGGGAAATGTTGCCCGTATACTGGATATAGCCGTAGTAGCCTTCCTTGGGCGCGTAGTAGTCTTTCTTGCGGTCGTAGGCCCAGGCGGTGAGGTGCGTGGCGCTCAGACCCAGCTGAAAGTCGCGCAGGGTGAGGGTGATGCCGAAATCCACATCGGGCTTCACGTCGTTGTTCTTCTCGTTGCGCAGAACGGGGTCGCTGCCGTCCACCACCACGGGGTTGCGCATGAGGTTCTTGTAGATGAGCCCCGCGCTGACACCGAAGGAGAGGTAGTTCATCCTGCCCAAGTGCACGTGGTAGGAATAGGCCAATTTGGCGTTGAGGGTGAAGACGTTGCCGAAGCCTTCGCCCATCACCGAACCCGCAATGCCCGACTTGGCATAGGGGAGATAGCCGGAAGCGTTGAGCATCACCGCTTTGGGTGCGTCTTCAAAACCCACCCACTGCATACGCCCGAACAAGGAGATATCGAACAACGGTTTCTGCATCACCGCCGCCGGATTGAAATTCACCTTGTTCTGCATCTGCTGCGAAAACAGTGTGGCTGTGGTCTGCGCATACACCGTCCCGACCGTCATCACAACGCCCGCGCAAACGATTTTTGCCGCAAACCTCCGTATTTTCATCTTTATTTCCATTTTCTTTCTTCTCCGCTCTTACTTGCCTCCGTTGTTGTGCCTGAGAATGACAAGCGCTTCCGAAACGGTGATGCGCTGGCCCTTGTAGAAGGCCGATATGTAGCATTCGCGTTTCTGATTGAGCAGTTTGACCACTAAGGCGCGCGCATCCTCGATATGCTTGAAGATGCCGCCCGTATTGTATTTATAAAAACCGTCCTTGTCCATGTAGTAGGTGATGTTCAAGTCGGGATTGTTGGCCACCACGTCGCCGTAGTAGGAAAGCGGATTTTCCAGAGGCGTCCGGAACGCGCCCAACTGCACCATGAACGAAACCTCGTTGTTGTTGAGCGGGTTCACTTCGGGCGCGGGATAGGTGGCGTCGCCTTTCTTGACGTTCTGGGCCTGCGAATTGATGAGATTGATGACCGCACGGCGGTTGAGGCGGTGTTCCTCGTCGGTGCGGGCACCCTTGATGAGAGGATTGCTCTTGCCGAGCGAGCGTCCTACAACACGGCTCATGTCGAGGCCTTTCTTCTCCACATAGCTCTTGACGCTTTGCAGACGGCGGTCGGTGAGCGCCTTGTTGTATTCTTCCGAGCCGCGCTCGTCGGCGTTGGTCTCGATTTGGAAATACATCTGCGGATTCTTGATGGCCACGATGATGAGGCGGTCGAGTTCGCGCGGGGCGTCCTTAATCAAGCCCGATTCATCGAAATCGAAATAGAGGTTGTTGATGTATTGCTCGTCGTTGAGCTCGGCAAGCTTGGGTACACATTCAAACAGAATGTAGTCGCGCGCCACCACCTTGCGCAACACATCGCCTTTCTGCACACCGGTGGGAAGCTTGGCCTTGCCGTCGGTGCTCACATCCTGCACCATAATCGAATAGGCCGAGTTGGGCGCCAAATCGACGTAGGTGGTCTTTCCCTGCGTGTTGACCAACGAAATCAAAGCCTTGTCGTCGGTAGACTTCACAAAGAATTCCTCACCCACCTGCTTGCGCCATACGTCTTTCTCGCCGCAGACCTCGCATTTTACATCGGGGGGCACCACGGTAAGCTTGGTGCGCCGCAAGGGATCGCTCATACGGGCCTGATAGTCGGTCACCGAGCGGGCGTTGACGGTGGGGATATAGCGTTTGGTGGTGTCGAGAGCCTTGATGATGTCGCGGGGAGAGGGCAAATCCTTTTTCACCTCGGGTTTCTTGGCGAGAGTGGAATCGGGCTTGGGCTTCGGTTTGGGAGCCGGTTTGGGTTTGGGCGCGGGTTTGGGCTTGGGCGCCTTTTTCGGGGCGGGAAGTTTCTTCTTCTCCACCTCGAAGTCCTGACGGTGCGTGATGAGCACGGGCAGCATCAGGTCGCTGCGCTCGAGCGAAAGATGCACCTTGCTTTCCTTATATCCCTCGACGTAGGCCGTGAAGTCGTATTCTCCCGGTTCGAGGTAGGGAATGAAATAACGCCCGTCGCTGTCGGGGCTCACCGATTCGAAAAACCCGCTCTCGGAATTGTTCACCATCACGTAGTAGTTGTGGAGTTTGATGAGCTCGGCGGGCGTGGTGTCTTTGGGCACAACAGTGGCCACCGATGCTACACGGGCGGGGGCCCGCAGGCTGTCGGCGGCAAGGGCCTTGGCGCTGTCGACCACGGCGGCGGTGAGGGCACTGTCGGCGGCCAAAGTCATGACGCTGTCGGAGAGAACGGACAATGCACTGTCGGCGATAGCGGTCAACGTGCTGTCGGCATCAAAAGAAATGCTGTCGGACACCTCCTCGGGTTCGGGCTCAGGATTAGGATCCTTCTCGATCAACGTTGTCGTATCGGCAAACACATAGCCCTCCACCGCATATTTGAGACCGAATTTGTCGATATGGTAGATGTTGTCGGTCTTTCCCCAACGGGTGTGGCGGTTGGAGGCCAGGATGATGAATCCGTGCTGGGGGTCGGGCAACACCGCGCCGTCGTCGTAGGAAGAGTTGATGGGGCGCGGGAAGATGTCTACCGAGCGCACCTGATCGGGATGCTGCGGGTCTACCGTGGCCAGATACATATCCATGCCGCCGTTGCCCACATGACCGTCGGAGGAGAATACGAACATACTGTCGTTTATCCATTGCGGGAAGCTCTCGCGTCCGGCCGAATTCACCTCATCCGAAAGACGCACGGGCACACCCCAGTCGCCATTTACGGTAACAATCTGCTCGCCCTCGGGCTGTTTCTTTTTCTTGCTGGAGCGCGACGAAGTGGTGGTAGGAGCGGCAGCCGCCGTATTGCGTCCTTTTTTCTTCTTGGTGACGGGTTCGGGCTTGCGTTCCACCTTCTCCACATACCAGATGTCGGTGCCCGTGGAGGGTGAAGCCGGGTCGCGGTATACGAACAACAGACGCTTGCCGTCTTTCGAAACCGAAGGATGCGCCACCTTGCCGAGAAAATCATCGGCACCCTGCTTGTAGTTGAAGGTGAACAAGGTGCGGTTTACCCATTCGTCGCCGGCTTTCTGCACGGTGAAGATGCCCGTGGCCTTGCCGTTCACCCACGTGAAATAGCCCGTGTTGCCCACGGAGTCGTAGGAGAACGTTCCGATATTGCCGCGCAATCCCGCCACCTCGCCTTTTACGGGGGTGGGATCGGCCCAACTCTTGCGGACGGGGTCGTAGCGCGCCGAGAACAGACGCGAATAGCCTTGGCCCGTGCGGGGGTCGCTCAACACCTGCCCCTCCACGGGACGCGAAGAGGAGAAGTAAAGTTCACCCAATACCAAAGTGGGGCCGTATTCGCTGAAAGCGGTATTGATGGCCGTGTCCAGAATCACGTCTTCGGGCAAAAGGCCGAACATCTGCTGCGCATCCACGGCCTCCTGCATTTTCTCAAGACTTTCCTTGCGGGTGCGCAACATGGCCGATTCCACGCCTTGTCTCTCGAGTTCCTCGATTACGATTTCCGCCTTGGCATAGTCGCCTATCGCAAAAAGCGCCTCCACATAGGCTTGCAGGAACGAAGCGCTCCGCTCGCCCTGCAACCAAATCTTGTTGTAGTGCTGCGAGGCGGCTTTGGGGTGGTTGAGCCTCTGCTGGCACTGCCCCATCAGAAAGGTGATGGAAAGTTGGTTGGCCGAATCGGTTTCCTTTTCGTAGGCCCGCAGATAACGGTCGAGCGCCAGGGCGTATTGTTCCTGACTATAGGCCGCGTGTCCGTATTCGATTTGCTTTTTCACCGCCCCTTTGTAAGGCGACTGCTTCAAATCTTTCTTGGACTGCCGTATAGCCTGGTCTTGACTCACCTGACGGTTCATCTCGCGCTTGGCATCGGAAATCTTCTGTTCCTGCTCCTGCGCATAAAGCCTCGTCCCCGCCCCTATCAGCAAGCCCGCCGTAACCACAATCTTGAGCAATCTAACTCCTCGCATACACTATTCGTATTTAACCGTAACCACGCCTTTGACGATGCGTACCGAGCCGTCCTCACCGTCGATTTCGGCCACATAGAGATATTCGCCGGGGCGCACCGGTTGTCCGTTGCGCGAACCGTCCCAGCCGAGGCCGTCCTCCGTATGGAAAATCTGCTCGCCCCAACTCGTGAAAATCGTGAGGCGGGAAACTCCCTTGAGGAAAATATCGTTATAGCCGTCGCCGTTGGGCGTAATTACATTCGGAATATTGTTTCCCTTGCCGGGTCTTACACGCACGGTCGCCTCGCGCACGCAACCGCTCGCACTGTCGGTGACGGTGAGCGTCATCTCGCCCTCGTGGAACAAGGCCACCGTATTCATGGTGCCGTTGGTGCTGTCTAAGGTCGAAACCCAGCTTTCGGGCGTCCAGTCGAAGCGATAACGGCCGCTTCCGTCTTCGATGCGCGTGAGGAATTCCACGCGCCCGCCCATAGGCACTTCCACTTCGTCGGAAGCGACGTTGCGGAAATAGGCCTGCATATCGTAGACCCGAACATCAATTTCGAGCGTGTCGTAGTGCGAGGCGGCGAGGATGAGGCTACCGTTTTCCTCATCGTAGAGGAAAGTGCTGTCGTGGCCCACCACGCGGTAGAAATAGGTGCCCGGTGTTTGGAATTCCTGCGCGAGAAGCGCCGAATCCCGCATATCGGGCATCAACTCCCATACATCGTCCACTTTCTCATACCATTCGATATGGTAGTTCTGACGGTTTCCGCCGAAAGAAAGCACAAAGAGACTGTCGGGAAGTTCCACACAGATGGTGTCGGCAGAAAGCGGCACGAAACGGAACACGCTGTCTACGACAATCTTCACCGAGTCGTTGACCGCACAGAGACGGTCGCGCCGGTAGAAGGGTATCTGTTCGCGGCCCTCTTCGG
>CAMWQD010000045.1 GCA_947176325.1 uncultured Bacteroidales bacterium
TCGGTGAGGGCTTTTTGGTAGGCGCGGGCGTTGGCGCGGTGACGGGCGTAGTCGGCGGCGAAGCTGTGATAGCCGCAGAAATCGGCGCGGGCGCAGAAATAGAGATAGTTCGTGGACTTATTCTGCAAGACGGCATCGAGCGAGGACACCGAAGGCGTGCAGATGGGGCCCGGGGGCAATCCTTTGTTTTTGTAGGTGTTGTAGGGTGAAGGGGCTTGCAGGTGCTCTTTGAGGATGCGGCGCAGGGCAAAGTCGCCCACGGCATATTTCACGGTGGGGTCGGCCTGCAACAACATTCCCTTGCGCAAGCGGTTCAGATAGACGGAGGCGATGTCGGGGCGCTCGTCGGTCTTGAGGGTCTCTTCCTCCACAATAGAAGCCAAGGTGCTCACCTGCACACGGTTGAGTTTCATCGCAGAAGCCTTTTCGCGGCGCGAATCGTTCCAAAACCTGTTCTGTTCGCTGTACATACGGCGGAAAAAGCCCTCCGCATCGGTATTCCAATAGAAGTAGTAGGTGTTGGGAATGAAGACGGCCAACACCGTGCGAGTGTCGAAAGGCTGTGTGGGTGCGTCCGTCGAGGCGTCTTCGGAAAGGGGATAGTGAAAGGCGGCGAGGTAGGCGCTGTCGGAAAGCAGGGTGGCGAGGGATGCCGAGTCGGCTTCTATCTGTTTGGAAATGACACCCGAAAGTTGCGCCACCGTGCGCACTTTGTTGAAAGTCACCTTCACCTGATCCTGATGCCCGCGGCGAAGCTTCTCCACCACCTGACGGGCGGTCATGCCGCGCTGCAACACGTAACGGCCCGGCAACACCCGTTCCGGATAGGATTTGGCTCTCGACAAGATATTGAAGTTGAGCATCTTGATGTTTCCGCTTTGGCGCAAGCTGTCTTGCACGGCCTTGTAGGAAGAACCCGTGGAAATGAAGATTTCGGTGCGGTTCTTCACGGCCGAACCCATGCCGACCGAGGCCACAAGACACATCAGGGCGAAAATCAACACCGCCGCCCCGTAGAGCGAGATTTTGAGTTTCCTGCTGAATTTCTTTTTCCTTCTTCCGTAATAGGTGGGTTTCTTTCTCATGGATCTATCGAATTTCCATACCCACGCGCGCATCGGCGGCAGGCTCCACAAAATGCAGTTTTCCGTCGGGGTTCTGACTCATCAGAATCATGCCGTGCGACTCGATGCCCTTGAGCGGCTTCGGCTCCAAGTTGGCCAACAGACACACTTTGCGCCCCACCACTTCTTCGGGCTTGAAACTTTCGGCTATTCCGCTCACCACCACACGTTTATCCATACCCGTATTCAAGGTGAGCTTCATGAGTTTCTTGGTCTTGGGCACCAATTCGGCCTCCAGCACCTCCGCCACGCGGATATCCATCTTGGCGAAATCGTCGTAGGAAACCGCCGCTTTCTGCGGCTCCACATTCACCGGAGCCGAAGCCGCGGCCGCCGCAAGATTGGCGTCTTTGGTAGCTTGCAGTTTGTCTATCTGTTTCTGCACCGCCTCGTCCTCAATCTTCTCAAAGAGAAGCTCGGCGGGATTGAGTTGATGTCCGTTGTCCAACAAAGTGTCGCGCTCGGCATCGTCCCACTTCAAAGGCGTTATATTCAAAATCTTATAAAGATGTTCGGAGGTGAAGGGCAGGAAAGGTTCGCCCAACACGGCCAGGTGCGCGGCAATCTGAAGGGAAATGTTCAACACGGTTTCCACGCGGGCGGGGTCGGTCTTGAACTGCTTCCACGGCTCGTTGTCGGTGAGGTATTTGTTGCCCAGACGCGCCAAGTTCATCAGCTCGTTCAAGGCCTCGCGGAAACGGTAGGCCTCCACGCTCTGCGCGATGCGGGCGGGAAAAGCCTGCATTTCCTCCAACACCGCCTTGTCGGCCTCGGTGAGAGCGCCCCGGGCGGGCACCTTGCCTCCGAAATACTTATGCGTGAGCACCACGGTGCGGTTCACGAAATTGCCGTAAATGGCCAGCAATTCGTTGTTGTTGCGCGCCTGAAAGTCTTTCCATGTGAAATCGTTGTCTTTCGATTCGGGCGCGTTGGCCGTGAGCACGTAGCGCAGCACGTCCTGCTTGCCCGGAAAGTCGGCCAAGTATTCGTGCAACCACACCGCCCAGTTGCGCGAAGTGGAGATTTTGTCGCCCTCGAGGTTCAGAAATTCGTTGGCCGGCACATTGTCGGGCAAAACGTAGCCTTCGTGGGCGCGGAGCATGCAGGGGAAGATGATGCAGTGGAACACGATATTGTCCTTGCCGATGAAGTGTACAAGCTTGGTATCCTTGTCTTTCCAATATTTTTCCCACGCATCGGGCAAGAGTTCCTTGGTGGCCGAGATATAGCCGATGGGCGCGTCGAACCACACGTAGAGCACCTTGCCTTCGGTATCGGGCAGAGGCAGAGGCACGCCCCAGTCCAAATCGCGCGTCACGGCGCGGGGTTGCAGGCCGCCGTCTATCCAAGACTTGCACTGCCCGTAGACATTGGTGCGCCAATCGTCTTTATGCCCCTGCAAAATCCACTCCCTCAAAAAGTTCTCGTATTTATTGAGCGGCAGATACCAATGTTTGGTCTCTTTCTTGACGGGCGCGTTGCCGCTGATGGCGCTCTTGGGGTTGAGCAGTTCGTCGGGGCTGAGCGAGGAGCCGCATTTCTCGCATTGGTCGCCGTAGGCACCCTCCGCGCCGCACTTGGGGCAGGTGCCGGTGATGTAGCGGTCGGCCAGGAACTGCTTGTTTTCCTCGTCGTAATACTGCATGGAGGTCTTTTCCTCGAAACAGCCTTTGTCGTAGAGGGTCTTGAAGAAGTCGGAGGCCGTTTTGGCATGCATGGGCGAGGAAGTGCGCGAATAGATGTCGAACGATATGCCGAATTCCTTGAAAGAATCGCGGATAAGGGTGTGATAATAATCGACAATGGCCTGCGGGGTGGTGTTCTGCTTGCGCGCCTTGATGGTGATGGGCACACCGTGTTCGTCGCTGCCGCCGATGAAAAGCACGTCGCGGCCCCGGCTGCGCAGGTAGCGCACGTAGATGTCGGCGGGAACGTAAACGCCGGCCAGGTGGCCTATATGCACGGGGCCGTTGGCGTAAGGAAGTGCGGAAGTTACCGTGTAGCGTTGGGGATAGCCCTCGGTGTAATTATCAACTCTTTGCTGTTGAGAAATCATGAAATGCTCAGTTTTTAGGGGTATTTTTTCAAATAATTTTGCAAAGATATAACAAACAGACTTAAGAGTAAAGGGTTTTGCGTATGGCGAAAAGACGTTTTTTTCCGGTGGTGCTGCTTTTGGCGGTGGGCGTGAGCCTGCTCACTCCCTTGCCGTGGATTACCGCACAGAGCGTGCGTTACGGCGAGGGGCCGATGATTTACGAGTTGCAGGATTTCAGCGCCGACGTGCAGTTGCGCAACTATGCCGATTCGTGCAAGGCGGCGCAAATAGACGAGGTGTTGCGGGAAGCCTATCGGAGAGGGGCTTTCAGCGGACAGGTGCTTTATGCCGAAAGCGGAAAGGTAATTTACAGTGAATGTTTCGGTTTCTCGGATATCCGCACGCACCGCGACTCTATCTGCCCTCACAGCGCGTTTCAGCTCGCCTCCCTTTCCAAACCCTTCACGGCGGTGGCCGTGATGCAGCTCTACCAAAACGGACGGCTCGACATCTACCAACCCGTCAAGACCTACCTCAAGGATTTTCCTTTCAGCAACATCACCGTCAAAGACCTGCTGCAACACCGCTCGGGCCTCAAGAACTACATCTATATCGCCGACCGCTACTGGCCCAACAAGAAGAAGCCTCTCGGCAACCGCGACATCAGCCCGCTTCTGGCGCAGTATGGGCGCACGCTCGATTTCACGCCCGGTTCGCGCTTCAAATACTGCAATTCCAACTATGCGTATCTGGCTCTTTTGGTGGAGGAAATATCGGGAATGACGTTTTCCGACTATTTCGACCGGAATATTGCCCAACCTCTTGGAATGTCGCATACTTTTGTGTATGATTATGAGAACCCACGGCGGGACAGCGTGGTGAACGGCTACTCCTACTCGCGCCGAAACGGCTTCTACAAACGCTATCCCGACTATCTGGACGGCGTGGTGGGCGACAAGGGGCTCTACTCCACCGCCGAAGACATCTTCCGTTTCGACCAAGCGCTCTACGACCCCAACTTCTTGGCCGACAGCATCCTGCAACTCATGTTCACCCCCGCCGAAGAACTCACGCCCAAACACAACGTCACCTACGGCATGGGCTTCCGCGTGCGGCAGGACACCTCGGGCTATCAGACCGTGTTCCACAACGGCTGGTGGAAAGGCTTCCGCACCTACTTCACCCACGACTACCGCAGCGGCCGCACGCTCATTTGGCTCAACAACCGCAGCGACGTCACCATAAACCCCTACATCGAAAAGATTTTCGAGATTGCGGGCAGTTTCAACGGCGGCAGCGCGGGCGATGCCTATGCGGGCGGCGACGACCGCCGCGAGCGGGAACTCAACGAGCGCGGGGAAACCTACGGCTCCAATGAATAGCATTCAAGATATTTATATATAACGGTTTGCGTAATATGAAAAATCCTCATACCGACACTTCCCGCAAAGCCCGTACCCGTTGGGGCATCGCCCTTTTGGTGACGGGCGGGGTGTTTCTGCTTATCCTGGCGCTTTCGTTCCTGATGACGCGGGGCATGCTCTCCCTGCCCGACTGGAGCCGGCAGACAACGCCCGTGGAGGTTCCCGAGCGGGAACGGCCTCAGATAGAGGTGCCCCGCGCCACAAGTTCATCGGAACTTAAAGATTATTACGAGAATAACCCCCGCGACAAGGTTCTGCCCCGCGAAACCGCGGAGGAAGAGGACGACTACTACACGCGCCCCGACGGTTCGGCCTGGGTGAAGGACAAGTCTAACGAGAACATTTTGGGCGACACCAAGAAAGGCGAGGGCAACTTTCAGGAAAAGGAACAGGCGAAGGCCGAGGCCGTTACCAACCGCCCGCTGCACGTGGAATTTTGGGAAAGCCCCGTGAATTTCAAGGGCTATAAGATGAACGGCAACAACGTGATTCTCTATGGTATATCGCCCGACGATTCCTTGCGTTTCGAAAGGCGGAAAGACGGGGTTTGGATGTATCATTTCAACGAAAACGCCGTGTATCTGTTGGTGCCCACCACCGACGACAAGCCTTTCAACCGCATCAATTCCGAACCGGGTTTGGAGGTGAAGACCGTGAATTAAAGAGCCCGGCCATGCAGGAAATCCGTTTTTTCAAATATCAGGGGGCGGGCAACGACTTTGTGGTGCTCGACAACCGCAAGGGGGAGTTTTCTTCGCTCACGGAGAAGCAGATAGCGCGTCTCTGCCACCGCCGTTTCGGCATAGGTGCCGACGGTTTAATGATGTTGGAGGAGGCGTCAACGGGGGCTTCTGCGCGTTTCAAAATGGATTTCTATAATTCGGACGGCAGGGCGGGTTCCATGTGCGGCAACGGAGGGCGTTGCATCTGCGCTTTCGCGCTTTCCTTGGGCTTGGTGAAGCGGGGCGAAACCTTTTCTTTCGAGGCGCCCGACGGTCTGCACGAGGCCTGTATATGGGAAGGCGAAGACGGGGCGGAAACCGTAGCCTTGAAGATGCGGGATGTGGAGCGTTGGGAATTCGACGAGAAACGTCATATCTACTTGATTGATACGGGTTCACCTCATTATATTTGCTTTGTGGGGAACTGCGCCGAAGCCGATGTGGTGAACGAGGGAAAACGTATCCGCTATTCGGAGGAATTTCCCGCCGGCATCAATGTGGATTTTGTGGAGATTTTGAAGGAGGGGGATTTGTGGGTGCGCACCTATGAACGGGGCGTGGAGGACGAAACTTTTGCCTGCGGAACGGGCGTGACGGCCTCGGCGCTTGCTTTCGCGCTCGAAAAGGGAGGAAACGAAACGCATCACGATATAAAAATTCACACACGGGGCGGCGACCTCCGCGTGGCTTTCGATAGAATGGCGGGCGAAGGGGTCTCCCGCCGTTTCGGTCATATCACGCTCACCGGCCCCGCCTGTAAAGTTTTTGAAGGTGTCTGCCGTGGATAACAATTTCTTTCTGAGGGCTTTGGAGCCCGACGACCTCAACGCCGTGTTCGAGGCCGAAAACCGACGCGAAGCCCTGCTTTCGGGAGAGTGCCGCATACCCTATTCCTACGCCTTTCTCAAACAGTATATCGAAAGTTCGCTCAAGGAAACCTTCTTGAGTTCGGGGCAATTAAGGCTCATGGTGTCGCGTTTTTCCGAGAGTGGCGGTTCTGCCCGTGAGGATGTGGGCATCGTCGATTTCTTTAACTACGATGCGTTCTGCGCCCGTGCCGAGATAGGCATTCTCCTCTACGACCGTTCACGCTCGCAGGGACTTTCGCCGAAAATTCTCGATATGGCGCTCAATTACGCCCGAAACCAATTAAATTTGCATCAGCTTTACGCCGAAATCCTCGCCAACAACGCTCCCAGCCTCCACTTGTTTAGGGAGGCGGGATTCGAGCCGTGCGGCATCAAGAAAGACTGGTTCCGCGCCGGCGGCGAATGGATAGACGTGCATGGCTTTCAAAAACTGCTCTGACCCATGGAAAACACACGAAAAACCCGCGTGCGCTTTGCGCCCAGCCCCACCGGCCCGCTGCATATAGGCGGCGTGCGCACGGCTTTGTTCAACTACCTGTTTGCCAAGAAGAACGGCGGCGACTTCCTGCTGCGTATCGAAGACACCGACTCCAACCGCTTTGTGCCCGGAGCCGAAGAATATATCATCGAGGCTTTTCAATGGCTCGGCCTGCCTTTCGACGAGGGCGTGGGCATAGGAGGCCCCCACGGCCCCTACCGCCAGAGCGAGCGGCGCGACATCTACCGCCAATACGTGCAGCAACTCTTGGACGCGGGCAAGGCCTACTACGCTTTCGACACGCCGCAGGAATTGGAGGAAATGCGCAAACGCCTCGAGGCAGAGAAAAGCAAATCACAGCAATACGATGCCTCCACGCGTATGGGTATGAAGAACTCGCTTTCGCTGCCCGAAGCCGAAGTAAAGGCGCTTTTGGATGCGGGAACGCCTTATGTGGTGCGCGTGAAAGTGGATCCGGGGCGCATGATTACCGTCCACGACATGATTCGCGGCGAAGTGACCGTAAATTCCGAAATCATAGACGATAAAGTGCTCTATAAGAGCGCCGACGACCTGCCCACCTATCACATGGCCAATATCGTCGACGACCACCTCATGGAAATCACCCATGTGATCCGCGGTGAGGAATGGCTTCCCTCGGCTCCGTTGCATGTGCTTCTCTATGAATATCTTGGGTGGAGCGACACCATGCCCCGTTTCGCGCATCTTCCCCTGCTGCTCAAGCCCGACGGCAACGGCAAGCTCAGCAAGAGAGACGGCGACCGCCTCGGTTTTCCGGTCTTTCCCTTGGAGTGGACCGACCCCAAGACGGGCGAGAAGAGCATGGGCTACCGCGAAAGCGGCTACTATCCCGAAGCGGTGGTGAATATGCTGGCGTTCTTGGGCTGGAACCCGGGTACCGAGCAGGAAATCTTTTCGTTGAGCGAGCTTGTGGAGGCCTTCCAACTCGAGAAGGTGAGCAAGTCGGGCGCCAAGTTCAATCTTGAAAAGGCGCATTGGTTCAATCATCAATACTTGCAGAAGCAGAGCGATGCTTCCTTGGTGGGAAGTTTGCGCAAGCGTTTGGAAGAGAGCGATGTGAAGGGGGGATTGACGCGACGCGCCGACAGCTATTCCGATGCCGAGCTCGAACAGATGGTGCATTTGGTGAAGGAGCGTCTGCACTTCCCGAGTGAACTGTGGAGCCAGCTTTACTATTTCTTCAACGCGCCCGCCGAATACGATGAAAAGGTGGTGAAAAAGCGTTGGACGGAGGATATGCCCGCCGTTCTCGGAACGTGGTGTGAGAACGCCCGCAAGCTTGCCGAGGAGGGAAAATTCACCGCCGAGGCGCTCGAGCAGATGACGCAGTCGCTTATCGAGACGGGCGGCCTCAACACGGGAAAGGTGTATAACAGTATGCGCCTGAGCCTTGTAGGTACCGCCATCGGCCCCCACATCTTCGACATCATCCTCCTGCTCGGCAAGGATGAAACCCTCGCCCGCATCACCGCCGCCTGCCAACGCATCGGCACCGGGGCGTAGGAGGTTAATTGGAATCCGTAATTTTGAGCCGTAGATGATTGGGGTATGACCGAAGAAACTTATCAAGATACGATTGCGTTCTTTATCTCCTTTTGCGTGGAGATTTATAAGAATGCACGGGGCTGTTCGGGGGCGGAAGCCTACGCAACGCTTTCTTCCACCGGAGCGCTGGATTATCTTGAAAAGAACTACGAAGTGCTTCACACCCAAAGCCACCAATGGATTCTCGAAGAGATCCTTACGTTTATCGAAGCCAGGGAGGTGCGTTTATGATAGGGGAAATTACA
>CAMWQD010000046.1 GCA_947176325.1 uncultured Bacteroidales bacterium
GGAGAGAGTGGGGCGGGTTCCTATGTTGAGCATGCCGCAGAAGACCTCGCCGGCCGGTTGGGAAACACGGGCGGGGGCCGAAGCCTGAGCCGAGGACGCGGAGGGGGTCTGAGCCGATAGCCATACGCGGCAGGCAAAAACCCCCGAAGGCAAATCTCCGGGGGCTTCCGTTTCGATATTGGCGGTGGGGAAACCTATCGTCCGACCGATTCGGTTTCCCTCCACCACGATACCTTCAAAAATCATGTCCTATTCAAAAACAACCACATCTTCCATGCGCGCCCACACCTGCGGTTCCTTGGCATCGCGCACCTGCATGAGAAGCTTGTAGGCCTCGTTCCATTCGGTACCCATTTCCTCGGCCATGCGCATCTTCATCTTGGCGGCGGCCTTGGCGGAGAACATTTCCATGAGCTGGGTCATGAAATCCTTTTCCTTGGGATATTCCACGGTGGTGTAGTTTTCCAGACCGGCCAGGGAAGCCGCATAGGCAAGCGCATCTTCCAAACCGCCGAGACTGTCTACCAAACCAATCTGCAAGGCGTTGGTGCCGCTCCATACACGACCCTGTCCGATGGAATCCACCTGCGCCCACGTCATGCCGCGGCCAGCGGCCACCTTGCTCACGAAGCCTTCGTAAATCTCTTCTATGTTCTGCTGCATCACCTCCTTTTCGTAGGCGTTCATGGGGCGGCTCACGCTCTTGAAAGCCGTGGCGTTCTTGTTGGTCTTCACCTCGTCGAAATCGAACCCGAGTTTCTTGGTGAGCAGTTCCTGCGCGTTGGGAATGGTGCCGAACACGCCGATGGAACCGGTGAGGGTGTTGGGCTGGGCGAAAATCCTGTCGGCCATGCACGAAATATAGTAACCGCCGCTGGCCGCATAATTGCCGTAGGAAGCCACCACGGGCATCTTGGCCTTCACCTTCATCAATTCCTGATAGATGATGTCGGCGGTGAGCACGCTGCCGCCGGGCGAGTTGACGCGCAACACCAAGGCCTTTACGTTCTTGTCCTTGACGGCTTTCTGAATCTGAGCGGCCAAACTAGTGCCGATGCTGTTGCCCGAACCTTCGCCGCTCACAATCTCGCCCTCGGCATAGACCACGGCGATTTTATCCTTGGCTTTCTTGGTCTTGGCCGCATCGAGATTGGCCAGATAATCGCCATAGGAAACGATGTTGAGCTCTTTTTCCCACAGGCTGTCGGCCACACCCATGCGGGCGGGAAGGAGCTTTTCCTTGATGTAGGAACGGGGCACCAAAGCGTCTACCAAACCGGCACGGAGCGCACCGGGGGCGGTGAAGCCGAGCAGACTGTCGGCAATTTCGTTGAGACGGGCTTCGGAAATACCGCGCGAAGCGCTCACGTCGGCCAATATTTCAGGCCACATGGAGCCGAACATCACCTCGTATTGGTGACGGTTGGCGGGGCTCATATCGGTGCGGAAATAGGGTTCAACCGCACTCTTGAACTGTCCGTGACGGATTACCTGCATCTCCACGCCCACTTTCTGCAGAAAGCGCGTATAGAACATCAGGCGGGCTCCCATGCCTTGGAATATCAACATACCCTGCGGTTGCAGGAAAACCGAGTCGGCAATCGAAGCCAAATGATATTCGGACGAACTGTAGCCGTCCGAGTAGCTGTAGATGTATTTGCCCGTTTCCTTGAAATCGGAAAGCGCCTTGCGCAACTCCTGCGTCGTGGCCAGACCCAGGCCGGCGTTTTCGCAATTCAGATAGATGCCTTTGATTTTGTCGTCGTTCTTCGCCGCTTCTATCACGCGGAGCATCTCGTTAAGCCCCAGGCTTTTCGACATATCGAACTTGGGATTGAGCGGAGAAATTTCCGAAAGGCTCGAAGCACGCGCCTGATCGTTGACGGTTCTGTCCAAATCTATCTGCAACACGCTGTTGTCCTTGACGGGAACCGCAGGTGCCGAACTCTTGGAAAGCAGGGAACCCAACGAACCTATCATCACGAAAAACATGATGAGCGATACAAGAAGCATTCCCACCACAGTGGCGAGAAGATACTTAAAAAACGATTTCATATGAGTATGTTTTTTTAATTTTCCACAAACTCCAATTCGTCGATAAGCCTCCGCGCACCGGCGAATTTGTCGATGATGAAAAGGCAGTAGCGGATGTCGAGCATGATGTTGCGGCACATCTGCGCATCGTAGCGGATGTCGCTCATGGTGCCTTCCCAGTTGCGGTCGAAATTAATGCCCACCAAATTGCCCTCGGCATTGAGCACGGGGCTTCCCGAATTGCCTCCCGTAGTGTGGTTGGTGCCGATGAAAGCCACCGGCATTTCGCCTTTCTTATTGGCGTAACGGCCATAGTCGGCGTTGCGGTAGAGCTCCTTGAGGCGTTCTTCCACCACATAGTCGTATATGTCGGGATTTTCCTTTTCCATGATGCCTTTAAGCGTGGTGTAGGGCTTGCAGACAAGCGCGTCGGAGGGGCTGAAACCGTTTACCTGTCCGTAGGCGACGCGCATCGTGAAGTTGGCGTCGGGATAGAACGTTTCGGGGCCGCTCGACTTCTGCATCTCCATTTGTCCGCGCATATACACCCGTTGCAGGCTGTCGATTTGCCTGCGGTAGAGCGCCACGGCGGGAACGGTGTGCGTGATGTAGCGGTTGTAGACCGAAAGCGCATAGCGGTAGAGCGGGTCGTTCAAAATCGTCTTTCTCTGCGCGGGTTTGAAGTCCTGCAACAGCGCCAGCATCTTTTGAGGTTGGGTGAAAACGGATTTTGTGTAGAAAAGATTGATTTGAGAGGGGTCGGGAACGGCGGCCGAGGATTTTTCGGCCTGCCGGGCAGCCATTTTCTCAAAAATCTCACGGTCTACCTCCGGGTTGTAATTCTTGTAAAAATCCTCGGCCGCCGTCTGGCGTTTCCGCAGGATTTCGGCGAATTTTTCCACGGCACCCTCCTCGCCGGAAGCCGCTTTTTCCGCCGCCTCGCACAAAGCCTTGAACGAATAGGCAAACCGCACCGCTTCGGGCGCCAACACATATTCCTGAAAAACGATAGCCTCTCCCTGCACGGCTCCGAAACCTTCGTAGGCCTCCTGCAGAGCGGGCAGCACCGACGCATAGGCGGCACCTTCGGGCGTGGCCGTCCATTCTCCGAACAGTTTTTCGTATTCGCGCTTGCTTCCCACCACATCAAGACGTTCTATGCCCTTGGCCTCGCCTATCCATTTTTTCCAGCCGTTGGCGATGCTTGCCGCCTTGGCCGCATATTGGATGCGGGTTTTCGCATCGCGGTTCATGGCCGCCTTTATCACTTCCAGGCGAAGCGTGCGCGCCTCGATGCGCATGGGGTCTTCCTGATTCAACACCTGCTCCACGCCATAGGAACTGAGGTATTCCTGCGTGCGGCCGGGATAGCCTATCACCATCGTGAAATCTCCCTCCTCGCAACCGCGCAAGTCTATCTTGAAATAACGCTTGGGCGAATAGGGCTTGTTTTCGGGACTGTAAGGAGCGGGGCGGTTCGCCGTGTCGGCATAGATGCGGAACACCGAGAAATCGCCCGTATGACGCGGAAACATCCAGTTGTCGGTGTCGCCGCCGAACTTGCCGATGTTGGAGGGCGGAGCGCCCACCAACCTTACATCCTCATACACTTCGTAGACAAAAAGGAAATATTGGTTGCCGTAGTAGAAAGGCACCACGCGGATTTCCTCTCCCTGCGCGGCCTCCTTCATCAAACGCCTCGAACGAGCGTCTATGCTGTCGCGACGCACGTTCTCGGCAACCGGCGTTCCGTCGTCGTTCCTTTCCAAACCCGCCAGCATCACCTCGCTCACATCGCGCATCTCTTTCAGGAAACGCACCTTGAGCCCCGGGCAAGGCAATTCATCGCGCAGACTCTCCGCCCAAAACCCATCGGTAAGATAGTCGTGCTCGAGCGAAGAATGCTCCTGAATATAGCCGTAGCCGCAATGATGATTGGTGAAGACCAAACCCTGCGGCGAAACCACCTCGCCCGTGCAACCGCCGCCGAAAATCACCACCGCGTCTTTCAGCGAAGAAGCGTTTACATCGTAGACATCTTCGGCGGTGAGCTTGAAACCCAGCTCCTGCATACGGGCCTCGTTCTGCTTCAGGAACATCGGCAGCCACATGCCTTCGTCGGCACGCGCGGCGGCGCAAAAAAGGAACAGACCGCCCGTCAGCAGCGGCAAAAACGTTTTTACGGATATTCGCATAGTGTTTATTTTTTCAAAAGGACTTCCCGGCCATTACTCCACCGTTACCGACTTGGCCAGATTGCGCGGCTGGTCTACATTGCAACCTTTGTACACCGCAATATGGTAAGCCAACAACTGCAAGGGAACACAAGCCAAGATAGGCACCAAAAATTCTTCCGTTTCGGGAATCTCGATATAGAAATCCGACAGACCCTTCACCTCGGTATCGCCCTCGCTGATAATGGAAATCACACGGCCTTTGCGGGCTTTCACCTCTTGGATATTGCTCACGATTTTCTCGTGGTTGCCTTTGTTGGGCGCAATCACCACAATAGGCATCTCGGCGTCAATCAACGCAATGGGGCCGTGTTTCATCTCGGCGGCGGGATACCCCTCGGCGTGGATGTACGAAATTTCCTTGAGCTTCAACGCCCCTTCCAACGCCAGAGGATAGTTGCAACCCCGTCCCAAATAGAGGAAATTGCGCGAATAGGTGAAAATCTTGGCGAAATCGGCGATGCCGGGATTTTTCTTGAGCGCAATCTCAATCTTTTCGGGCAATTCGTGCATGGCCCTTATCATACGCTCCAACTGCACCTTGGTGAGCGTTTTCTTCTCCTTGGCCAAGGCCATCGCCAACAGCGTAAGCACACATACCTGCGCGGTGAACGCCTTGGTGGAGGCCACCCCGATTTCGGGCCCCGCATGCGTATAACTGCCCGTATTGGTGGCACGGGCGATAGACGAACCCACCACATTGCAGATGCCGTATACGAAAGCGCCCTGCTGCCGCGCCAATTTCACCGCCGCCAATGTATCGGCGGTTTCGCCCGACTGCGAAATGGCAATCACCACATCGTCGGGATAAATCAAAGGTTCGCGGTAGCGGAATTCCGAAGCGTATTCCACTTCCACGGGGATACGCGCCAATTTCTCGAGGATGTATTCTCCCACCAAACCCGCGTGCCACGAGGTGCCGCAACCCACGATGATGATGCGCCGCGCCTTGAGGAACTTATCTTTGTGGTCGATGACGCCCGAAAGCGAAACCTTGTTGAGATCGACATTGATACGCCCGCTCATGCAGTCGCGCAAGGTCTTGGGCTGCTCGAAAATCTCCTTGAGCATGAAATGCGGATAGCCGCCTTTTTCCAAATTCGAAAGGCTCATTTCCAACTTCTTCACCATGGGAACCTTTCTCACGTTCTTGAGGTTGGTGATTTCCATCTTGGCCTTTCCCTTTGCGGGAACGGTCAGCACGGCTATTTCCTCGTCTTCCAGATACACCACATCCTTGGTATATTCCACAATGGGCGTGGCGTCGCTGGCGGCAAAAAACTCATTCTTGCCGATGCCTATCACCAAAGGACTACCCTTGCGCGCCACGATAATCGTGTGGGGGTCTTCCTTCGACATGATGGCGATGGCATACGCCCCGATGACCTGCCCCAGCGCCTGATGCACGGCATCCAGCAACGAACAGGAATTGGAGGTGCGGATATAGTCGATGAACTGCACCAGAACTTCGGTGTCGGTTTCGCTGTAAAAGGTGCGCCCCTGCTTCACCAACTCTTTCTTGAGGGTTTGGAAATTCTCGATGATACCGTTGTGAATCAACGCCAAATCGCCGTTCTGGGAATAGTGGGGGTGCGCGTTAATCTGATTGGGTTCCCCGTGGGTGGCCCAGCGGGTATGGGCGATGCCCATGGTGCCGCTCACGTCCTTGTCCTTCACCTCGGCCTCCAAATCGGCCACCTTGCCCCGCTTCTTGTAAACGTTGAGACGGTTGTGATTATACAGGCTTATGCCTGCGCTGTCGTATCCGCGATATTCCAGACGGTGCAAGCCTTTTATGAGAATGGGATAGGCCTGTTTCTTTCCCACGTATGCAACGATTCCACACATATCGTCAATCGATTGTATCGTTTATAACCGTATAGGTCACCTCCATCCGCATGGGTTTGCGCGAAGAACCCGGCCCGTAGAGCACCACGCAATCAGGTTCCTCGTAACGCTCGGTGGACGAAGGCGCTATATCAATATAATCTTGAAACTTCTTATAGTTTTCCGCATCCACGGTTCCTTGGTAAAGGATTTGTTGCAGATAGCGGGTGATGTTGATGCGATACTGTCCGCGGGAGGAATTGTAGCTGCCGTCGGCATTGGCCTCCTGCGGCAGAGTTTCGATATGCCCCCGGTCTATGTATTTGAAGCAGGTTAATTTGTCGGGAACGCCTATGTCGGGCGACTTGTCCGCATTCACATCGTCCAATATCAGAACCGCTTGATTGAGCACCACTTTTCCCGTCACCACCTCGGAGAAATCGGGAATACGGAAACGGATGCGGCTGCCGCCCGAAGCTTGCAGATAGAGCCTCTGTGCACCCGAAGCCGTGTCTCCGTTCATCTGCGCCTTGTAGAACTCGTCCTGCGACTTGCTGCGGTCGCGCACCACCTGCGTGAAACGCAAGGGGCCCAAGATAAACGATTGATAAGATGTTTTTGTTTCAGAGCCGTTTTCAACCCCGTCGAAATACACCATGAGGGTGGCACCAAACGTAAACAGATTGCTCACCGAGAAAACGATGCTTTCCTCCTCGCGGTCGCAAGGCTCCACTTTGATGTAAAGCCCCCTGAAATGATCGGGAAAGGCATTCATGTCCGACAGTTCATCATCGCTCATTTCCTTTACCTTCTGCAAAAGCATTTCGCCGACCTTGTTGTCTAACCGTATCTTGAGCGGGGCGATGAGAACCGAGTTCGACACCGAATCGTAGACGGTATCGAAGGGTTTCGGATAGACGGTGACGGGGCCCGTGAGCGGAACTTCGTTGTAGCGCACCTGATACATCGACGTATACGCACTGTCGAAACCCGCCCCATCCCTAAGGTCTTCCTCCACTTCGTAAATCGAAAGGGTGAGCGGCCTGCCGTCCATACGCCTGTGGGTGGGGAATTTTTTCGAGTAGGGAAGCATGAGCACCGTGGAATCGACGTGCGAATAATCGAGGCTGCCTTGGGAATAGCGTTCGTCGTCTCCCGTGCGCAAGGTGAGCAACTGCACCACGAGGTTGTAGGTGGTGGTGCCGAAAACGGGACTGTAAGACGTACCCAAAAGCACCGAGGAAGCGTTTTGCAGAATAATCGAATCGTCGGGCACGCTGAATGCCTCGATACGGAAAACCGTGTCGTAACGGGCCTGCAGAATGCCATTTTGGTGCATATCGTTGCCGAGAATGGAGTCTGGGTTTCTCTGGCAAGACGACAAGGAAAGCAAGACGCACGCAAACGCTACGAATTTCCCACGCATTTCCTATTTCGTTTTTTTGAGGAACTTATCGAAGAACTTGTTGATTTTCTCGGCGGCCAATTTCTCGTCCACATAGGGCAACACCGGCTTCTTCTTGTCTTTCACGATGTCCTGCACCCACGGCTTGGTTGCGATTTCGGGCGTGGCGTAGACAATGCCGTCCGAATAGTCGATGGCGGTGTGGATGAGGTCGTGATGCGTGAATTTGCCGTATTTGCCGATTACCTCCTGCGGAATTTCATCGTAGGCGAGCTTATCGGGGAAAGACGCTGCCAAACTGCCCGGAAAACTGTCGTTGTAGAGGGCGGTGATGATTTTCGAATTGGTGAAAATCGGGCTGTCTTTGTATAGAAGCTTGGCGTATAGCGGCACCAGGGAGGTGAACCAGCCGCTGCAGTAGATGATGTCGGGCGTCCAACCCAGTTTCTTTACCGTCTCGAGCACGCCCCGCGCAAAGAAGATGCACTTTTCGTCGTTGTTTTCGTAATACTTGCCGCTCTTGTCCTGAAACATGTTTTTCTTGTGGAAAAACTCCTCGTTGTCGATAAAGTATATCTGCATACGCGCCGCCTGAATGGAAGCCACCTTGATGATGAGCGGATGATCGGCGTCGTTGATAATCATATTGATGCCCGAAAGACGGATAACCTCGTGAAGTTGGTTGCGCCTCTCGTTGATGATGCCGTAGCGGGGCATGAACGTGCGGATTTCCCTGCCGCTCTCCTGTGTGGACTGCGGCAGATAGCGGCTCATCCGCGACATGGAGGATTCCCGCGTATAAGGATATATTTCTTGGCTGACAAACAATATCTTCGGCTTCTCCATCGTGTTGCTGGTTTCAATACCCCCTCTCCCCGTCCTGCCCTATCCACAGGGGTAAAAAATGCACGCGAAGATACGAATTATTTTCGTT
>CAMWQD010000047.1 GCA_947176325.1 uncultured Bacteroidales bacterium
AAATAATTGGGCGATTTTTGAAATTTTCCAACCTTTTCGGTAAGCCATGCGCAGAAGCCAAGCTTGCTTGGATTATGCCGTGGCGAGAAAAGGTGCCTTGAAAAGGAAAGAAATAATCGGTTGCCTCGAGAACGGTCGGTGCCCCATGTATTTGTATTTCTAACGGTAAATGATTAAATTTGTCCCCTTTGGGGCGGTCTCCTTTGGGGTATGTCCCGCATATTTTGAAACGGATATATGTACGCATATATAGAGGGCAAACTTGCCGAACATAATCCGGCCTGTGTGACGATAGATTGCGGCGGGGTGGGCTACGAGATTCATGTTTCGCTCAACACATATGGCAAGATAAAAGACAAGACGACGGCAAAACTCTTCGTCTATCAGGCGGTGCGCGAAGACGCCCTGCTGCTCTACGGTTTTGCCGACAAAGCCGAAAAGGAACTTTTCCTGCACCTGATTTCGGTTTCGGGGGTAGGGGCGAGCACGGCGATGCTGGTGCTTTCCACGCTCAGTCCCGACGCCACGGTCAATGCCATTCTTAGCGGCGATGTCAAGAAAATACAGTCCGTCAAGGGGATAGGTCTAAAGACCGCCCAACGGATTCTTGTGGATTTGCGCGACAAACTCTCCAAATTGGAATTCGCCCCCACGGCTCCCGGCCAAGACGCGCTTGTGCCGCAGCTGAGCCGCGAACGGCAGGAAGCGGTGTCGGCCCTCGTTACCTTGGGCTTCGCCAAAGCTTCCGTAGAGAAGACCGTCGATGGGCTGCTTGCCGCCGAACCCGATTCCTCCACCGAAGATATTATCAAAAAAGCGTTGCGGATGCTGTAGACCTTACTTTTTTGAAATTGGAACTATGTTGAAGTATTGGTTCTATGGTATTTTGGCAACCTTGTTTGCTCTCGTGCTCTCGAGCGGGGTGACGCAGGCCTATGCGCGTCAGGTGGCACGCAGGGGCGATATACCTTTGCCTCCCCAATGGGAAGATATGCCCGGTGTGGCGGCCTATCTTTACGATGCCTTTTACGGGGAAGCCTCGGACGCGGCCATAGATGCGGACGTTCTCGCAGATGCCGATGCCTTGGTGGAAGCGGCCGCCGACTCCCTCCGCTATCCCATTCCGCAGACTGAATCCTACGAACCTCTCCCTGCCGACAAGAGCCTGCATTTCAAGAATCCCGTTACCGAAGAGGTGGTCTACGACCCGATTACCAACGAATATGTACTGAAGCGCAAGGCGGGCGATTTGGAGCTCTCGCACCGCAACATGAGTATGGAGGATTATCTTCAATACGACATGGATCGCGCCATAAAGGACTATTGGAAGACGAAAGCCGACTATACGCCCACCACGTCTTCGGGTTTGGGCGGCTTGATTCCCGGGCTTAACCTCAATCTCGCCTTTCTCGACCATTTCTTGGGAAAGGATTTCATCAAGTGCGACCTGACCGGTTCTATCGGGCTTGATTTCGCCTTTGTGGGCACCCGTCGCGACGATCCCTCCCTCGACATCAAGAAGCGTCGCACTTTTAATTTCGACTTTTCTTCCGATATTAATATAAACTTGAACGCCACGATTGCCGACCGCATCAAGTTCGACATCAGTCACAACACCGAAGCCCTCTTTCAGTTCGACAACAAGTTCAAGTTGCAGTATGAGGGAAAGGAAGACGAAATCATCAAGACGATAGCCGCCGGTAACGTGGATTTTCCGCTCAACACCACCTTGATTAGCGGCGTGCAGGAACTGTTCGGCCTCAAGGCGCGCTTGCAGTTCGGCAAGACCTACATCACGGGCGTGTTCTCCGAACAGCGCTCGGAGGGAAGCAGCATCCGCATTCAGGGCGGCGCGCAGAGCACCGACTTCGAGATTCACGCCGATGCCTACGACGAGAACCGTCACTTCTTCCTTGCCCAATATTTTCGGGATCATTATCATGAAGCCCTCTCGCAGCTGCCTTTGGTAAACAGCCGCATCACCATCACCAAAATCGAAGTGTGGGTAACCAACGTGGGTTCGCCCGTGCAGAACAACCGCAATATCGTGGCCTTTACCGATTTGGCCGAGTCCAAACCCTTGGCGCGCGATGTACGCGGCACGATGGGGCAACACTATCCCGACCAGGACAAATCGAACGACCTGCTTCGGGTGGTGGACAAGGCGCAGTTGCGCAACCTCAATAACGTGAGCCGCTATCTGAGCACGAAAGGCTATACCAATGGCCGCGAATACGAAAAGGTGGAGAGCGCCCGCCGTCTGGATCCTTCGGAATATACGTTCAATCCCTCGCTGGGTTTCATTTCGCTCAACCAAACCCTCAATACCGAGCAGGTTTTGGCCGTGGCTTTCCAATATCAGATTGTGGGCGACCCTGCGGTATATCAGGTGGGTGAATTTTCCGACCAAGGCATCAACGACCCCGAAGTGCTGGTGGTGAAATTGTTGAAGTCTTCCACGCTCAATACCGAGATTCCGTTGTGGGATCTTATGATGAAGAACGTCTATTCGCTCAACACCTATCAGCTTTCGTCCGAGGATTTCCGCTTCAACATCATGTATTCGGGCAATCAGCGCGGTGTGCCCAGCGGCTATTTCACCGAAGGGCCCCGCAAGGGCATTCCCTTGATACAGGTGTTCGGCGTGGATAATCTCGACCGTCAGCAGAACCGCAATCCCGACGGCTTTTTCGACTTTTTGGACAATGCTGCCAGAGGTGCGGGTTACGTGCAGTCGGACAAGGGCTTGATTTTTCTGCCGTGGCCCGAACCTTTCGGACGCGATATGGTGGAGATGTTCGACGGCGACAGCGTGGCGGCGCAACCCTACCGCTTCGACGAACTTTATCGCAAGACCAAGACCGAGGCCCAGCAATACACCGAAAAGAACAAGTATGAATTTGTGGGAAGCTACAAGGGTGCGGGCGGCAGCGAAATCAATCTCGGGGTCTACAACTTGCCGCAGGGTTCGGTCAAGGTGATGGCGGGCAATACGCCTTTGGTGGAGAATGTGGATTATACGGTAAACTATTCGGCTGGTATCGTGCAGATTATAAATCCCGGTGTGCTCAATTCGGGCGTGCCTATCGATGTCAAGACCGAGAGTATGTCTAACAGTCTGCTCACCAAGCGGATGATGGGCTTGCGGGTGGAACATTTCTTCAATCCCAATTTCTATGTGGGAGCCACGTTGATGAACCTGCATCAGAGTGCGCTGACACAGAAGGTGAACTATGGCGAGGAGCCTATCTCCAACACGATTTACGGTTTTGATGTTTCGTACGACAAGGAAAGCCGTTGGCTGACCAAGACGGTAGACTGGCTTCTTCCTTTCGAAGACAGCAAGGCTCCTTCGCGCATCAGTCTTTACGGGGAGTTCGCGCACTTCCTGCCCGGTCACTCCCGCGCCATCGGCAAGCAGGGTGTTACCTACATAGACGATTTCGAAGGCAGCAAGAGCAGTATCAGCATGAAGGAGCCCTATACATGGTTCCTTGCCTCCACGCCGCAGAAGCAGACCGATTTGTTTCCCGAGTCGGCCGATATGTTCGCTTCCACCACCTTGAGCGGCCGCAACCGTGCCAAGTTGGCGTGGTATAGCGTCGACCCCATTTTCTACAGCAATGCGCGTCCCGACAATATCACCACGGAGGATTTGTCGAATCACTATATCCGCAGGGTGCTGGTGCAGGAGGTTTATCCCACCCGTCAGCTGTCGTCGGGCGAGGCGCAGACTCTCACCGTGCTCAACTTGGCCTATTATCCCACCGAAAGGGGGCCTTATAATTTCGATGCTTCGCCGGTGGCGGGGATTTCGGCGGGTGTGGCGCCCGACGGCAGTCTCAAGTCGCCCGAAAGCCGTTGGGGGGGTATCATGCGCAAAATCAGCAATACCGATTTCGAGGCGAGCAATGTGGAGTATATAGAATTTTGGATGATGGATCCCTTTATCGGGAAGAACGGAAAGGAGGGAAATCCGCGTCATTCGGGAGGTACGCTCTATTTCAACTTGGGTGATATTTCGGAAGATGTGTTGCGCGATGGCCGCAAGTCTTTCGAGAACGGAATGCCCACCACGGCCGAGGTGAAGGATGTGGAGGAAACCCAGTGGGGGCGTGTTCCTTCCATTCAGGCCATTGTGAACAGTTTCGACAACGACCCCGCCACCCGCCGCTATCAGGATATAGGTTTGGACGGATTGGCTTCGGCCGATGAGCGTGAGTTCTTTGCCAATTATCTGGAGGAATTGGCGCGCAATCTCGACGGCGGCCCCAATTCCGAAGCCTACCGCAATGCCTACAACGACCCTTCGTCCGACAACTACATCTATTTCCGCCGTGGTTTTTGGGATACGGTGCGTCATTCGGAAAACAAAATCGCCGACCGCTATAAGTTCTACAACAACCCCGAGGGCAACTCGCCTTCGAATGCGGACAATCCCGAAAGCTATCCCACCCAGCAGACCAACTATCCCAACACGGAAGACATCAGCGGCGACAACACCCTCAACGAAGCGGAAAACTACTATCAATACCAAATTTCGCTCGACCCCGACCATATGAAAATCGGCGAGAACTATATCACCGACATTCAGACCTCGGAGGTGACGTTGGCCAATAAGGAAAAGGATAATGTAACGTGGTATCAGTTCAAGATTCCCGTCAAGGAGCCGACGGCGGTGTTCGGGCAGATGCAGAATTTGCAGTCGGTGCGCTTTGTGCGTATGTATCTGCGCGATTTCAAGGAGCCTGTGATTCTGCGTTTCGCTTCTTTGGATTTGGTGCGCTCGGATTGGCGTAAATACGACAATACCTTGCTCGAAAGCGGCGAGCATGTGCCCGGCGGCGGCAAGACCATCTTCGATGTGTCGGTGGTGAGCGTGGAGGAAAACAGCACCCGCCAGCCTATCAATTATGTGTTGCCTCCCGACATCGAGCGTGTCATCGACCCCTCCTCGCAGAACAACGTGCAGTTGAACGAACAGTCGTTGAGCCTCAAGGTGCTCAACTTGGCCGACGGCGATGCGCGCGGTATCTACAAGAATGTGTCGTACGACATGCGGCAGTTCAAGAAGATAGAGATGTATGCGCACATGGAGAAGGTGAACGAATCCGATGTGGCCACCGACGGCGACGTGCATCTGATTATACGTTTGGGCGCGGACTACAACGACAACTACTACGAATACGAGATACCTCTCAGCTATACGCAATGGGGGCAGAGCGCGCGCAACTTGGTGTGGCCCGACATCAACAAGGTGGAGATTGATTTGGCCGAGTTGGTGCAGGTGAAGGAGAGACGCAACACCATGATACGCGAACAGGGGCGCAATACCTACAACACCGTCTATTCGGAACATATCGGCAAGGCGGTGTATTCGGTAAAGGGAACGCCGGCCATCAGTGCGGTGAAGGCCATTATGATTGGGTTGAAGAACCCGAAGCGTATGCGGCAGGGCGATTCGGACGACGGGCTCGACAAGTCGGTGGAAGTGTGGGTGAACGAGTTGAGCTTGAATGATTTTAAGAAAGAGGGCGGGGTGGCGGCCACGGCTCGTGCGCAGGCTACTTTGGGCGATGTGGGCAGGGTGTCGCTGGCCGGTTCGTATACGCAGGCCAATTTCGGACAGCTCGAACAGAAACTCACCGATCTTTCGCAAAGCAATACGGGTTCGTATGATGTGGCGGTGGATTTGGAAATGGGACGTTTCCTGCCCGAGAAGGCCGGCTTGAAACTGCCCGTGCACTACGACCTTTCCACGGTAATCGCCAATCCCAAATACAATCCCTTGGATCCCGACGTCAAGACCAAGGACGATATGCAGACCTATCCCGACAAGGCCGCGAAAAAGGAATTCAAGCATGCCGTGCAGGACTACACCATGCGGCAGAACGTCAACCTGATGAATGTGCGCAAGGAACGCACCAATTCCGAGCGTCAGCCGCAGTTCTGGGACATCGAGAACTTCAATGTGCTCTATGCCTTCACCAGCGTGGTGCACCGCGACGAGGATATGGAATTCGACAATCAGACCATTCACCGGGGCGGCATCGGCTACGATTACTCCACGTCCTCCCGTTTCTTTCAGCCGCTTGCCAAGACCAAGCTGGCGCAGAAGAAGTGGGCGGCCATTCTCACCGATTTCAACATCAACTATATTCCCAATATGTTCTCGTTCAATATGGGTATGGAACGGGAATTTTCGGAAAGCAAGATGCGCAACAAGAACACCGAATGGGATTTGTTGATGCCCACCAGCTACTACAAGCGTTTCGACTGGACGCGCAGTTATAATTTCCGTTACGACCTCACCAAGTCTATCGGCATCACTTATTCCGCCAATGCCGATTCGTATCTGCGCGAGCCGCCGGGACGTATCAACACGCCCGACAAGAAGGATTCGGTTTGGCACAGCTTTTTCGGGGGCGGAAGCCTCAATAATTTCGACCAGAATGTAGGCGTCACCTATACCTTGCCTATCAATAAGATTCCCATTTTCGACTGGATTGAGGCGAGTGCGTCCTACGGTGCGATTTACCGTTGGGAGGGTGGGGCGTTGGCTACGCGCGACCGTTTGGGCAACGTCATCACCAACTCCATGAACCTGAGCGCCAACGGTTCGGCCAACTTCGTGACCCTCTACAACAAAGTGCCGTTCCTGCGGAAGATTAACGGCAACAACAACCGCCGCAACAGTCGCAACGGACGGAGCAATACGGTGATGAGCCGCGGCGGGGAACAGCAGAAAACGTCGGAAAACGGTTTCGAGACTTTCTATAAAGGGGTGGTGCGCTTCCTTATGTTGGTGCGTGATGTGAATGTATCGTGGAGCCGCAATCAGGGAACCACCTTGCCCGGTTTTATGCCCGAACCCGATTTGTTCGGTGTGAACTTTTCGCAGAACGCGCCCGGAGCGGGCTTCGCGCTCTTCGGGTCGCAGGCCGACATACGTCAGAAGGCCGCCTTGAACGGTTGGCTCTCCACCGACAGTCTGCTCATTCAGCCCTACTACCGTCAGTTTACGGAAAGCGTGAACGCGCAGGGAACCATTGAACCTTTCCGCGACTTCAGGATTACGGTGAACATGAGTTACGGCAAGACCGAGAACTATTCTTCCTACTATACGTTCAACAACGAATTCGGCGATTTCCGCGAGACCAATCCCCGTCTGACGGGTAGCTATAACGTAACCAACGTGATGATTGCTACCGCGTTCAGCAAATTCAACGACGATTATTTCGACAAGACTTTCGGAAAGTTTCTGGAGAACCGTATCGTGATAGCCGAGCGTTTGGCGCAGGACAACCGTATGCCGGGCTACACGCCGGACAACTATGTCTATGACAGTTTGGCGCAGGCCATGTTCCCCGTGGGCTACAAATCCAACAATCAGGACGTGATGATTCCCGCCTTGATTGCCGCCTACACGGGGCGCGACCCGCATAAGGTTTCGTTGTCGGCTCTCGACAAATTCCCCCTGCCCAACTGGTCGGTGACGTATTCGGGCCTCACCAAGATAAAGGGTGTGCGCAAGGTGTTCAAGAATTTCTCGATTTCGCATGCCTACAGTTCCACCTACAGCGTGGGTTCCTACACCAACAACCTGCTCTACGAGGGCGATGACGTGGATTATATCCGCAACATAGACGAGGACAACAATTTCCGCTCGCGCTATGTGATGGAAGGGGTGGTGCTGAGCGAGCAGTTCTCGCCTCTCATCAAGATAAACATGACGTTCATCAACGACCTTTCGCTGAATTTCGAGTACAGGCAGAGCCGGCAGATTGGGTTGAGTTTCGTGAACAATCAGATAACCGAGCAGCGCACCAAGGAATGGATTGTGGGGGCGGGATACCGTATCAAGAACGTAGGATTCAAAGTGAATTCGGGAGGGGCGGGCAAGAAGCGTATCAGCAGCGATGTGGTGTTGCGTGCCGATTTCAGCATCCGTGACAATATCCGTCTTTTGCGGAAGATAGACCAGTCTCTCAACACGCCTTCGGAGGGTGCCATGATTACCTCCATCAACGTGTATGCCGAGTATGAGATAACCAAGAATATTTCGGCGCGTCTGTTCTACGATATGACGCTCAACAAGCCTTATATCGCCAATCAGTTCTACAACCACAACGGGCGCGGCGGCATCAGCCTCACGTATAGGTTCACGCAATAA
>CAMWQD010000048.1 GCA_947176325.1 uncultured Bacteroidales bacterium
ACCAAATCAAACGCGGTGTCAAGATTGTTTGGGAAGCCGAACTGATGCGTCACTTCACCGTTCAGCTCGAAAGACTCTAATCTTTCTCCTGACTTTCCCAAGGGTGGCGCAAGATGCGTTTTAACGCAGCTGCGCCGCCCTTTTTTGTTGGTTTTCAACCGACGTTTAACTTAATCCTCTGTTACGCATGCACCTTGCGGCAAAACACACCCTTCTGTTTCTCAAAGCCCTCCTTCTCGGGGGCATGGTGATGTTTTTCGCCTGTTCGTGCAACAGCCTCAAGAAAGTGCCGCAGGACGAAAGCCTGCTTGTGGCCAACAAGGCCAAAATCAGCGGCAAGGGCATCATCTCCAAATCCGATATGCTCCACATGGTGGTGCAGGAACCCAACAGCCGCTTTTTCGGAGCCCGCGTCAAGCTCAGTTTCTATAACTGGGCCAAAGACAAAGACAATTGGTGGAACAACCGCCTGCGCCGAATAGGCGAGGAACCCGCCATTTTCGATTCCTCCCTCATCACCTCCTCGCAGGAGAGGATTCTCTCCTTGGCCAACAGCAAGGGCTATTTCTCCCCCACCCTCACCACCGAAGTGCGCCGCAAGGGAAAAGACAAGCGCAAGGTGGAGGTATCGTATATGCTCAAACTCGGCGAGCCCTATCACCTGCGCAACATCTACCTGCACGTGAACGACGACAGCCTCACCGACAAACTCCTGCGCTGGGACAAGGAAACCTTGCTCAAAAGCGGCATGCAGTATCAGGTGAGCGTGCTCGACAAAGAACGCACCCGCATCACCGAACAGTTGCAGAACGAGGGATATTGGGCATTCAACAAAGACTTTATCAATTATCAGATAGACAGCTCGGTGGGCAACAAGCAAATGGATGTGGACTTGTATGTGCGGCGGCTGGTTTCGCCGTTTGTAGACAGTCTCACGGGCGAACCCATCCGGCTCAGCCACAAACGATACCGCATCGGGGACGTGTATATCCAACCGCAATCCCGCTCGCAAATCCTCGAACAAGACCCCGTTTTCGACACCACGCTGTTCGAGAACATCAGCCGCCGCAAAAAGCGGAAAGGCAAATCGGGGCCGGAGTATTACATTCTGAATCAAGGCAAACCTATCATCCGCTATAAACCCGTCATTCAAAAGACCTTTTTGGAGAGCGGCGATTACTACGCCCTGCGGAACGAGCGCAAAACCTACGACAACCTGAGCGACCTGCGGGTATTTCAATATACCGACATCACCCTGCGGGAGAAGCCCTACGACACCTCCAAGTCTTTCTACGAAAACGACTTGCTCGACTGCCACATCCGTATGTTGCAGGGAAGCCGTTTCGGTTTCAGCGTGGAGGGGCAGCTCACCACAACTTCGGGTATCCAGGGCATTGCCGTGGGCGTTTCTTTCCAGAACCGCAACACTTTCGGCGGCGGGGAAATCCTGAGCCTGCGGCTTCGGGGCGTGTATGAACTGCAGGCCACCGTAGACCGCGACAAGAACAAGACCTTTCTCAACACGTTTGAGGCCAAGGCCGAGGTAAGTCTCGAATTTCCCCGTTTTCTGGTGCCGGGGGGCATGAACTGGACGTCCAAACATTTCCGTCCCTCGAGTATCATTTCCCTCAGTTACAGCTATCAACAAAAACGCGATTATTCGCGGGGAATCTTCAACGCCACCTTCGGCTATCATTGGCGCGACAACTATACCGACCAAACTTTCAACCCCTTGGAAGCGAGCGCCGTGCAGATGCTCAATACTTCGAGCAGCTTTCAGGCCTCCTTGGACGAATACAAGCGGACACAGAACTACCGTCTGCTCTACCAATACAGCAACCATTTCATCCTCACCCCTCACTATCAATTCGTTTTCAATAACTACAAGAGCGACGAGGTGAAGGATTTCGAATATTTCGCCTTGGATATGGAAGTGGCGGGAAGCTTGCTCTACGGCATCACACGTGCCATTTACGGCAAGAAAGACGCTTCTTCGGCGGGCTATCAGATTTTCGGGCTGCCTTTCTCGCAATACGCCAAAATCGAGGCCGACTACCGGCATCATTTCGTGTTCGGCAAACGCACCGAGCTGGTGTTCCGCGGCGCGGTGGGGGTAGGTTACAGTTACGGCAACGCGGAGGCGCTTCCCTACGAAAAGAGTATGTTTATAGGCGGCAACAGCACCTTGCGGGCCTGGCCGCTCTATCAGTTGGGCCCCGGTATCTACACCCTGCCCGAAGGCAAGACCGATTTCGAGCGCTTGGGCGACGTGATGCTGGTGTTCAATCTGGAACAGCGTTTTCCTATCGTGAGCGGTTTGCGGGGGGCGGTGTTCTTCGATTTGGGGAACATTTGGATTGTGCGACCCAACGAAGCCTTGCCGGGGGGAGAGTTCAAGTTTTCGGAATTCTACAAGCAATTCGCTTTCGGCACCGGCGTCGGGCTGCGCTACGACTTCAAGTTTTTCCTCATCCGCGTGGACATGGGCATTCCCCTGCGCGACCCCTCGCTCCTGAGCACGGGCGAAAACACGTGGGTAATCCGACACCTGCGTTGGCGGAACCTTTTGTTCAACTTCGGCATCGGGTATCCGTTTTAAAGCGGACGGTTTATTTTCATACCTTTATATAATGGTGAACTTTTCGAAGAAGATATTGCGCCTTTTGGGTTGGAACGCCGAGGGTTTCACGCCTTCCGACGCGCGTTATATCCTGATTGTGGCGCCCCACACGAGCTGGCGCGACTTCGTAATCGGGAAACTGGCGCTCGAAGCAAAGGGCGTTCCCGCCGTATTCCTCATCAAGAAAGAGTTTTTTGTATTTCCCATCCGCCGCCTGCTCAAACGGCTCGGAGGCCTGCCCGTAGACCGCAGGCACGCCGGAGGCATCATCGAAAGCACCGCGAGCCTGCTCGACCGATACCAAAACCGCCGCATGGCCGTGGTCATCACCCCCGAAGGCACCCGCCGCCGCACCGAAAACTGGAAGAAAGGCTTTTATGTGCTCTCCCGCCGCACCCACCTCCCCGTCTACGCCGGCATTGTGGACTACCGCAAGAAGACCTGCGACATCCTCCCCACTCCCCTTGCCCTCGACAAGCCTTTCGAAGAGGTGATGAAAGACCTTTCGGTAATCTATAAAGGCGCACAAGGCAAATATCCCGGGAACTTCAATTTTTAGAATTCGGGATTTTTTTGTACCTTCGCGCCCCTGCCGCAGGGAAGCGGTAGGAAATAAACCATTATAAACCCTAACAAAGTAAAACGATGAATCAGTACGAAACCGTTTTCATTATGACTCCCGTTTTGTCTGAAGAACAGATGAAGGAAGCGGTAAAGAGGTACCGAAACTTGCTCGTTGAGCAAGGAGCCGAGATCGTCTTCGAAGACAACTGGGGGCTGAAGAAATTAGCCTACCCCATTCAGAAAAAGGCTACCGGATTCTATTATCTGATAGAATTCAAGGCCGAAGGAAAGGCTATCGGCGTGTTGGAAACCGCTTTCCGCCGCGATGAAAAGATGTTGCGCTTCCTCACCACGAAGCTCGACAAGCATGCTATCGCCTACAACGAAAAGAAGCATGCCAAGAAAGCCGCTGACGCAAACCCTCAAAACAACTAAGCCATGGCAGTAGACAACGATATCAAATATCTGACCCCGATTGCGGTAGATACCAAAAAGAAGAAATGGTGCCGTTTCAAGAAGAGCGGTATCAAATATATTGATTACAAGGATGCGGACTTCTTGATGAAATTCGTGAACGAACAAGGCCGGATTTTGCCCCGTCGCATCACCGGTACCTCGCAGAAATATCAGAAGAAAGTTTCGCAGGCCATCAAACGTGCCCGCCACTTGGCTTTGATGCCCTATGTAGGCGACTTGTTAAAGTAAGGAGGAAGATCTATGGAAGTTATTTTGAAGCAAGACGTGGCCAAGTTGGGCTACAAAGACGATATCGTAATCGTTAAGAACGGTTATGCCAACAACTATCTCATTCCGCAAGGTCTTGCCGTTATGGCAACCCCCGGCATGAAGAAGATGCGTGAGGAAACCATCCGTCAACGCGCTTTCAAAGAAGAGAAAATCAAACAGGAAGCTCAGGAATTGGCGGCCAAGATCAATGGCTTGGTGGTTAAGATTGCCGCGAAAGCCGGCACCTCGGGCAAGATTTTCGGTTCGGTCAACAGCATTCAGATTGCCGATGCCTTGAAAGAACAGCACAATGTGGAAATCGACCGCAAGCGCATTTCCATTCCCGGTGAAGCTATCAAGGAAATCGGTCAACACACGGCGATGATTGGTCTTCACCGTGAAGTAAAGGCCGAAATCACCCTGGATGTTTTCGCCGAATAATTCTTACGGCACAAAATGAGGAAGGCCGCTCTATTTAGGGCGGCTTTCTTTTTAAATTCAGTCTATGCCTTTAAGTATCACTCAAATAAAAAGACTCAAAAGTTATTCGCAGAAGAAATTCCGTCGCTTGGACGGGGTTTTCGTGGCCGAGACGCCCAAGGTGGTGGAGGTGCTTTTGGCGGGGAATTGCAGGGTGTGCGAGATTTACGCCCTCCCCTCCTGGCTGGAGCGGGAAGAAAACAGGACGCGGATGGCGCGTTGTGAAAAAGCGCAGGGGCGTGAAATTGCCGTGACGGAGATTTCGCCCAAGGAGTTGGAGCGTATCAGCGGCTTGGAAACACCGCACGAGATTTTTGCGGTCTTGCAGATGCCGCATTCGGAGCTGGACGATACTTTGGCAAAGGGATGTTCTTTGGTATTGGACGATATACGCGACCCCGGCAATCTGGGCACGATACTGCGGGTGGCCGATTGGTTCGGCATCGACCATGTGCTCTGCACCGAGAATTGCGCCGATGCCTATCAGCCCAAGTGCGTGCAGGCGTCCATGGGTTCGGTGGGGGTCTGCGACATCCGTTGCGCAAGGCGGGACGAGATTGTGGCCTTCGCTTCGAAACCGCGCCACATCTACGGCACTTTCCTGCACGGAGACAACCTCTATCAAACCGACCTCGCCCAAGACAGCGCCTGGTATATCATCGGCAACGAGGCGCACGGCATAGGGCCCGATTTGGAAAGCATCGTGCAGCAACGGCTCACGATTCCCGCCTTCCCCAAACACACCACGGGGGCCGAGTCGCTCAACGCCGCCATCGCCACCGCTATCCTCTGTTCCGAAATACGGCGGTAGAATTTTTGATAAATAGAAAGGGGCGGTTGACTTCGTCAACCGCCCCTTTTATTTATCACCAAAACCGATTACTTAGCATCGTAAGCCCACTTGAGCCAGATACCGCCCCAAGAGAAGCCGGCGCCGAAAGCGCAGAGCACGATATCGTCGCCCTTCTTGAACTGCTTTTCCCATTCGCACAGCAAAAGAGGAATGGTAGCCGAAGTGGTGTTGCCGTATTTCTCGATATTGATCATGACACGTTCATGGGGAACACCCAGCCGCCGCTGCACGGCATCGATGATACGCAGGTTGGCCTGATGCGGAGCCACCCATACCTTGGAGGCATCCAAGCCGTTGCGTTTCACAATGTTTTCGGCCACGTCCGCCATTTTGGAAACCGCCCATTTAAATACGGGCTGGCCTTCCTGATAGATGTAGTGCCAACGTTTATCCACCGTTTCGTGGGTGGGAGGAATGAGCGAACCGCCGGCTTTCATGTGCAGGTGCGTCCAGCCCGAACCGTCGGAATAAAGTTCTTCGTCCAACACGCCCACTTTCTCGGTGGTGGGTTCGAGCAGCACCGCCGCCGCACCGTCGCCGAAAATGGGACAAGTGGAACGGTCGGTGTAATCCACCATCGAAGACATCTTTTCGGCGCCCACCAACACCACTTTCTTATAGCGGCCCGATTCTACGTAGTGCGCCGCCGTGGAAAGCGAGAACACAAAACCCGAACATCCCGAATTGATATCGAAAGCAAAGGCATTCTTGGCGCCCACCTTGTCGGCTATCAGACAAGCCGTGGCGGGGAAACGCATATCGGACGTCACCGTGGCGCAGAGCACCATGTCGATTTCTTCGGGACGGACGCCCGTCTTGCGCAACAGTTCGTTGACAGCGGCTGCGCCCATATCCGAAGTGGCCTTGCCTTCTTCTTTCTGAATGCGGCGTTCCTTGATGCCGATACGGGTCATTATCCACTCGTCGGAGGTATCCACCATCCGGCTCAATTCATCGTTGGTAAGCACATAATCGGGCAGGTAGCATCCCACTCCCGTTATGGCTGCATATATCTTTTCCATATTAAAATGTAACCTGTCGCAACATATCCACCACACCTTCCTCGCACATACGCTTGGACTGCACCAACATATTCTTGATGGCGCGGGGTGAGGATATGCCGTGACCCAAAATTACGGGCGCATTGACGCCCAAAATGGGACTTCCCCCGTAAATTTCGTAGTTGAGACGGTCGAAAAGCGGGCTTTTGCAACCGCTCTTGCGCATCATCTGCTGGAATGTCTCGATAATCTTTATCAGAACATTGCCCACAAATCCGTCTGCAACAAACACTTCCGCCTTGTTCTTGAATAAATCGCGGGGTTCGAGATTGCCTGCGAAATTGATATGCGGACACGCCTTGAGAAGCGGGAAACTCGCCTGACACTGCAGGTTTCCTTTTCCGTCTTCGGTGCCCACGTTCATCAGTGCCACCCGCGGATTCTTGTGTCCCAAAATATACTTGGAATAGACACTCCCGATGATGCCGAACTGAAGCATCACCTCCGGTTTGGCATCGGGTGTGGTTCCGATATCGACCAAAAGACTGTATGCGTCGGAATCTTCCTGCGGCACCCATGCACACGTGCAGGGGCGCAACACACCCGGCAGACACTTCACAATCGTCACCGCTCCGGCCAACAACGCGCCCGAATTTCCCGCACTGGCAAAGGCATCCAACTCGCCCTTGGCCAGCATGCGCAAACCTGCCACCATGCCCGAATCGGGTTTTTCGGCGAGGGCCTTGAGGGGCTTCTCGTCCATGGCTATGCAGTCGGGTTGATGCGAGATGTCGAAACGGTCGGGCGATATGTTGCGCTTGCGGAGAGCCTCCACAATGAGAGGCTCGGGGCCGAGCAATACAATGCGATTGTTTTCGCCGATTTCGGCCAACGCCTCCACCGCACCGTCTATGGTAGCGTCGGGAGCATAGTCGCCCCCGAGTACATCCAAGCCGAACTTCATCCTTGGGGGATTAGGCTTTGGGAGCGTTGGTTTCCATTACCTGTTTGCCGCGGTAGTAGCCGCATTCGCCGCAAACATGGTGATAGAGCACGGGCGAACCGCAGTTGCTGCAGGTTCCCAATTGCGGCATTTCCAACTTGTCGTGAGTCCTTCTCTTGCGGGTTCTGGTTTTGGAGAACCTCCATTTAGGATTAGGCATAACTTTATAATTTTATGTTAATCATCTATTTTATCTCGCAGGGCTTTGAGCGCGTCCCAACGGGGATCGTTCCCTTGCCCTTCCGTTTCCTTTTCTTCGGCATACAAGGCCAACATGGCGGGGTCGCAGCCGGAGGTGCCGTCGGCCTTGTCGGGGCAGAAGCACTGCATGGGGCGCGACAGAATCAGCACTTCGCGGAAATAGTCCGCGAGATCCAGTTCCGACTCGGCTTCGGTAATCCACCAAACATCCTCGTCGTCTTGCATCGGCGCGTCTTTCCCGGAGGTTGTCTTCACGAAGATGTCTTCGTGCCTGTCCACCTCGAAAGCCACCTCGCGCAAGCAGCGGTCGCACGTTGTAAACGCCTGTCCTTCAAAATCGAAGTGCAGTTCCATAAGGCGCTCGCCTTTGTGCAGGGTAGCCCGTACCTTCACCTCGGGATTGTGGAAAGGAAGGGCGTCGTCCGCCTGTCCTCCCGCCATCTCCGCGGCTACGTCCATAAACCGCCCGTCCAAAACGTATTCAAACGTATGTATGCCTTCTTCCAATCCGGAAAAAGCCAAACGGTATTCATTTGCCGTCTTTGCCATAATCGGGCGAATTTAAGGAGCGCAAAGGTAATAAAATTTTGCTTTTGAGAAAACCTCGCCCCACGCCCTCCGCCCGATTTCCGAAACAGACACGGAGACATTTACCGCACGAACTTTCCCGAGTGGGTTGTGCCGGCGGCGGTGAGGCGGTAGAGGT